>DUVT01000201.1 GCA_012840905.1 Acholeplasmataceae bacterium | reverse complement strand
GATCAAGTACGTGATACACCAGTATTTGCATCTCAATCACTCCATTTAACAATCACCCAAAGATTTTTAAAGAGATTTTTGGATATTGTAGTATCAATAGTTGGTTTAATAATTGCATTTCCACTATTTTTAATCATTGCTTTAATTATAAAGTTACATGACAAAGGTCCTGTGTTTTATATTCAAGAGCGTATAACTCGTGGAAATAAACCATTTAAGCTAATTAAGTTTAGAACAATGATTGTGGATGCGGAAAAGGAAACTGGTGCTGTATGGCAAATGGAAAATGATCCAAGAATAACTAAAGTAGGTAAATTTTTACGTGCTACAAGAATTGATGAATTACCACAGTTAATAAATGTTTTAAAAGGTGAGATGTCTTTAATAGGACCTAGACCTGAGCGTGAAATCTTTATTCAAAAGTTCTGTGAATCAAATCCGGATTTTAAATACAGGGTTAATGTAAAACCAGGTATAACTGGCCTTGCTCAAGTATTAGGTAAGTATAATTCAACACCTGATGATAAGTTAAGATATGACTTGCTTTATATAAGAAATTATAGTTTCTTACTAGACATTAAAATCCTATTTTTAACAATCAAAGCTGTGTTTGATCGTGATTCATCTGCAACTTTAGGTATTCCTCCCTTTGATGAATACTTAAAAAAGAAAAAATTACTAGCAACTCCTATTCCTTTAGGATTAGAAATAAGCGAGAAGAAGTAATATGAAAAAGAAAATTTTGTTTGTTGCGCATATGGATTCCCATATAGCGAATTTCCATCTACCATATTTAAAATGGTTTCAGGAACAAGGTTATGAAACTCATGTTGCATCTAATAGTTTAGAAAGAACAAGAGAGATAGAGTATTGTGATGTAAAACATCAGATTGATTTTAATCGTTCGCCTTTCTCTTTAAAAAACTTAAAAGCATATCGACAATTTAAAAAATTAGTAAAAACACATAATTTTGAATTAGTGCATGCTCATACACCTATGGGCGGTCTTTTTGCAAGATTAGCCTTTAGAAAAACTAACACAACTGTGTTTTATACAGCGCATGGATTCCACTTTTTAAAAGGTGGATCTAAACTTAGTTGGTTAATCTATTATCCAGTTGAAAAATTTTTATCAAAATTCACTGATGAGATAATTACAATTAATGATGAGGATTATAATCTTGCTCTTAACAAGTTTAGTAAAAGATGTAAAGTGACATATGTTCCAGGTGTTGGAGTAGACTTAAATAAATATAAAGAAATAGATAATGAAACTAAACTAAAGGTAAGAAGAACACTAGGATTAAAAGTAGATGATTTTGTATTAGTATGTGTTGCGGAACAAACTAAGGGTAAGAATCAAGGATTCTTAATAAAGTTCATGCATGAAATTATATTAAACTATCCAAATGTAAAACTATTAATTGTAGGTTATGGAAAAGAAGAAGAGCATTACAAACAAATGATTAAAAATTTAAAGTTAGAAGAAAATGTATTTCAACTAGGTTACCGTGAAGATATTATTGAGCTTACAAATATTGCTGATTTAATTGTTTCAGCATCTTTAAGAGAAGGATTACCTAGAGCATTACTTGAAGCGCTAGCTATCCCAAAACCATTATTAGTATCAAATGTTCGTGGTAATCGGGATGTTGTTATCCATGGGAAAAATGGTTTTTTATATAAACCGAATGATTTAGAATCTTTTACAAATTACTTTATTATACTTTACGAAAACAAAGATTTACGACAAGAGTTTAGTGAAAAATCAAGAGAACTATCAAGTGAGTTTTCACTTGATGTTGTACTAAAACAAGTTACAGAAAGATATAAAGAATATTTAGAAAAATAAAAAATAGAAGGTAGATAGAAGATGAAGAAAATTAACATTGCCTATATTGTACCTAGTCTTGATATTGGTGGGTCTGAAAAGAAGGTTTTAGATCTTGCTAGTGGCTTAAATCGCAATTTATTTAAACCAATTATTATTACAATTACTAAAACAGGAAAACTACTTGGTAAAGCAAGTGAGTTTAATATACCTGTTTATTGTGTTAATAAAAAGAGTAAGTTTGATGTTTTTGTGGTTAAGCGGATTAGCAAGATTTTAAAAGAAAACTCAATTGATATTGTCCATGTGTTTACTAGTACAGGTAAACTATGGGGTAGACTAGCTGCGATAAAGGCTAAAACTAAAGTTATAATATCTACCGAAGAATCATTATTTAGAAATACATTTATTGATAGAATTATCGAAACTAGACTTTCTCAAAAGACAAATCTAATAATTCCAAATTCAAACGCAACTAAATTGTCAGCTATAAATGCAACCAATATAGATAGTAATAAATACAAAGTAATTTATAATGGGATTGATTTAAAACCATTTATAAATGCAAAAAAAGTAGGAAGTATTCCTAAAGCAAAAGATGAAAAAATTATTGTTTGTGTTGCAAGACTTGAACATAGAAAACGCCAAAAGTTCTTAATTGATGCATTTAATCTAGTTAAACACAAAGTAAATGCAATGCTTGTCTTAGTTGGTGATGGGCCTTTATATAATGAATTAAAAAATTATATAAAAGAATTAGATTTAGAAAGTAGAGTTTTACTTCTTGGTAGTAGGAATGATGTTCCAAGCATATTAAAAGAAGCAGATCTATTTATCTTACCATCAATGGAGGAAGGCTTTGGTAATGTTATAATTGAAGCTATGGCAGCTAAGGTTTGTGTTATTGCATCTAAAGTTGGTGGAATTCCAGAAATCATTACCCACAATGAGAATGGCCTTCTTTTTGATGTAGATAATATTAACTTATTAAGTAAATTAATTATTGACGTTATAACTAATGATAATTTAAGAAATAAGATAGCTGAAAAAGCACTTGAAACAGTAAATAAATTCTCAAAAGAAAATATGGTAAATGAACATGAAAAAACTTACCAAGAATTACTTGAAGTAGGAAAACAAATATGATTTATGTTGTATATGGACTAATTATTTTTATTTGCTTATTTATAATTATTCACTTAATAGCCTTTATAATATTTAAAAGAAACTTTGTACCTATATTGATGTATCATAGGGTTACTGATGATGTAAAACCAAAAGAGCTTAGATACATCGAACATAAAGGCTCAACTTTAGACTTAGATTCTATGAAAGTTAAAGTTGATGTATTTAATAAACAAATGGAATATTTGAAGAAAAAAGGTTACAAAACAAAGCATTTAAGTAAGGAGATAATTAATAAAGAAAAGAAAACAGTTTATCTTACTTTCGATGATGGTTATAGTGATAATTATGAATTTGCTTATCCGATTTTAAAACAGTATAATTTCCAAGCTGTTTTTTTCTTAACAGCAGGTATAATTGACAAAAATGAATTTATGCCAATTGATGAGAATGATAAAAGAAAAGAAAATAGACTACTAACTTGGGATGAGGCAAAAGAAATGGTTAATGGAGGAATGCAACTTGGTGCACATACTCTAAACCATATCTGGCTAACTAATGATGATGTAAATATTGAAGAAGAAATAGTAGGATCAAAAAGATTAATTGAAGAAAGATTAAATATATTTGTAAATACTTTTGCTTACCCAGCAGGTATGTACAATGAAAAGGCTGTAGAGATAGTAAGAAATAATTTTGAGTGTGCTGTAATTACTTCAAGAGGTAGTGACTTTCCAAATAATAATAAAGATCCATATTTATTAGAGAGAGAAACTATTAGTAGTAGTGACTCTATGTTTATGTTTAAACTAAAATTATTTGGAATTCACCGTTTCTTACGAAAATTAAAATGGTTAAATAAATTAAGAGGAGTGATAAAGTGGTTATTAAGACGCTAGATGTAAATGAAATGTATATGTATGATGAGTTATTAGAAACTGCAAGTAGTTCATATATATTTCAAACACGTCCTTATTTAACTAGTTTATCACTACTAGGTTATGACTTTGAAATTTTAGGTATATTTGAAAATGATAACTTAAAATATGCCTTACCAGTGCAAAAGAAGAAGTTCACTTTAATAAATCGTTATTTTTATGCAATTCCATATGGAGTTGTATCTAAGGAAGAAATAATTCCAAATGAAGTTGTAGATAATTTTATTAACTATTTAAAGAAAAAAGGTTTAGTGATAAAACTATCACTAAATCAAAAGTTAGAAAATAATCAATTTAAATATAAAAGTATGCAAACTACTTTAATGCTTGATTTAAGTAAAGGATTAGATGAAATCTTTAGTAATTTTTCAAAGACACATAGGAATTGTACAAGAAGAGCTGCTAAAGATGGAGTAGTTGTAACAATCGAAAAAAATGAAGAAATTATAAATGAGTTTTTAAATTTGTATCAACAAATGGTTGATCGTAAAGCTATTGAATCTCTCCCAGTTTATTTCTTAAGCCATGTGCTTAAGGAATTAACTTTTCATAATATGGGGTTTTTTGCAGTTGCAAGATTCAACGGAGTTATTCATAACATAGCTTTTATATCAACTGTAGGTAGGAAAGCTAGATATTTATATGGTGCAAGTTTAAGAACAGAAGAAAAAGTTCCACCAATTGGTCAGTTTTTACATTATGAAATTATTAAGTACTTAATAGATAAAAACTTTATTTCATATGATTTTGGTGGTATTCCAAATCCTCCAGTCTTGGAAACTGATAGTAGTTATTCAGTTTATAAGTTTAAAAAAGGTTTTGGTGGCGAAGTAAAAGAACTTTGTTATGATTATCAATATATAAAATATAAAATACTAAAATTATTAATTCGTTAGAGGTAGAATATGAAAAATCATAAATTTAGATTTTTGTCTGGCTTAATAAAAACTGTAAGTGCAGTAACAATAGTTTCAATTACATCAAAAATATTAGGGTTACTCCGAGAAATGGGAATAGCTTCATATTTTGGTGTTGGTGTAAAAACCGATGCCTTTTATGTAGCATTAATTATTCCTGCTCTTTTATTTACTTCAATTGGAACAGCCATTCAAAATCTATTTATGATTGAATTTACTGCAGTAAAGAATGATCAAGATAAAACAAAAGAAAATAGACTTGCAAGTAATGTATCAAATATCTTACTTGTAGTATCATCTTTAGTTTTTATTATCTCATTTATCTTTACTCCTGCAATTATAAAAGTAATTGCACCAGGGTTTGTTGATCCTGAAAAATTCAACTTAACAGTTAAATTAACTCGGATCTTACTTCCTACAATGATCATCCTACCTGTATATCAAATAAGAGCATCAATTCTACGTGTTAATAATAAGTTTGTAACAGTTGCAATTATTGATTTAGGATTTAATATTTTCCAAATCCTTTATCTATTATTATTTGCAGATAAATTTGGAATTGAAGGATTAGTATATTCTGTTTTATTTGCATATCTATTCCAATTAATTGTAATTGAATTAGTTGCATATAGAATTGGATTTAGAAATAAAGTAGTTTTAGACTTTAATGATAGACATTGGAAAACTATTTTGAAATTATTTTTCCCAACGTTTATTAGTTTTGGAATAATTCAAATTAATGCAACAGTTGATAAGATAATTGCATCTAACTTAGGTGATGGAGCTATATCAGCTTTAAACTATGGGTTTATGATTCGAAATGTCTTATATACTGTTATCATTTCTACAATCCTTTTAGTAATCTATCCAATTCTTTTAAAACATAAAAACAATAATGATGTAAAGTCCTACAATGCCGTTGGAAAGAATACGTTTCATACACTCTGGGCAATTGCTCTTCCTATTACTATTATATTAATGTTGTTTAGTGAATCAATTGTAAGAATCTTGTTTGAACGTGGTGAGTTTAGTACAGAAGCAACCCTGCTTACTAGTGGTGTGTTATTCTACTATGCAATTGGAATTGCTTTTTATGCTTTAAAAGAGTTTTTGGTACATATTTGTTTTTCACAAAAAAATACAAAACTTCCACTAGTAGTAACTACAATTGGTGCAGTATTAAATATAATCTTTAGTGTTATCTTAAAACAGTGGATGGGAGTAAATGGTATCGCTTTAGGACTAGCGATTGCTGAAATAATTTCTGTTTGTGTTATAATTATTTATACACAAAAATTAGGCTATTTAAATTTATTTAAAGCAAAGAAAGATACTATTATAATATTTGTTATAAATATAATAATTGGTGGATTATTATTTATTACTCTACCTCATATTACTTTACCAAGTAACAAACTAATGGAATTAGTTTATCTAATAATAATTGGTTTAAGTGTTTTAGTTATATATGTGTTATCCTTAATTGTGGGAAGAGTTTCTTTCATAAGAGACTTTATACATACTATCAGGAGTGGAGAGGATGCAAATTAAAACTATACTAAATAAAGAAAATCGATCCTTAGTTTTAGCTATTGTCTCTATTGTTTACTTAGTGATGATGTTTATCATTTGGAATGTAAACATCTCCTTTTTCCAAGCAAACAATAGTGCTATCTATAAACTTTCTACAAGAATATTTGCTTTAGCCCTACTTCTGAATATTGATAGAATTTTTCAAGAAAAAAGGCTTAAGACGATAGCTATTTATCTATTGATTATTTTATTACTAACATTTAATAGTTGGTTTATTGTAAATGGTGCTAGAAGTAGATCATTTATATATTCAGTAATACCAGTATTTATGGTTTACCAATTAACATCTCAACTTGAAAGAAAAAGAATTATTAATTATGGTTTTCATGCTTTACTAGGTTTATTCTTTTTCTATAATGTTGTTGGTGTAATTGGTGCGTTATTTAGACTAGATCAGTTTTTCTTTAAT
>DUVT01000200.1 GCA_012840905.1 Acholeplasmataceae bacterium | reverse complement strand
TGTGTATTTTTATTTTGCCTCACATATTATACCATAAATCGCCTAACTATGCAAACAATTTTTACTCGATTGACAACACTTTCTTAAGAAGTTTGCTTACTTAGTACTTCCTATTCCTCCACTTCGAGAATTGTGAGGTTTTATCTCACTATCACTAATTAAATACTTCATAAAAATACCTTGAATAATTCTTTCACCGGCAGCTAATTTTAACTCTTCATTGCTTGTGTTTTCAAGCGCAATTAAGATATGCCCTTCATTATCAATATTATTATAGTAATCACTATCGATAACACCTACTTGATTAAGAAGTCTTATTCCATATTTTATTCCCAGGCTTGATCTTACAACTAAAAGTAAAACCTCATCACTTGCCATATAAGCTTTTATTCCACTTGGTATTATTATCCTTTCTTTTGGTTTTATATTTATACTAAAAGGTAAATAAAAATCATAACCAGCGGAATTTTTTGTCTTGCGTTCTGGAAGTTTTATATTATCATATATAGCTTCCGTTTGATATTTTAAAAATTCTTCTTTACTTACTTTTTCAAAACCTCTCACTTTTCCTCCTCATCAGCCATTGGGTGATATTTATCATAAGCTTTTTTTAGATTTTCTCTTGATACATGAGTATAGATTTGGGTCGTAGAAAGGTTAGCATGACCTAATAGTTCTTGAACACTTCTCAGGTCTGCGCCGTTATCAAGGAGATGAGTTGCGAATGTGTGTCGTAACATATGCGGTGAAATATTTAAGTTGTTCTCCGCTTTTTCGTTTATATCATTTAAGATAACCCTAACTCCCCTTGGAGTAAGCGGGCCCCCTTTAAAGTTCAAAAACAAAATATCTGTTACTTCTTTTTTATTCCTTTTTGCTAATTCATCTCTACCATAATTTAAGTAATCAAGTAGAGCTGCTTTAATTCCATCATGAAACGGAACATATCTTTCTTTATTTCCCTTTCCTACCACGATAAAGGTTTGATTATAAAAGTCAATATCTTGAAGTCTTAAATTGGTGAACTCACTTACACGTAAGCCTGTCCCGTATAAAACTTCTAATAATGCATAATCTCGTTTACCGATTGCAGTTGAGCGGTCGATTGTAGAAAAGATATTTTCTAACTCTTCAGTATACACCATTTTCGGAAGTGCTTTTTCCACTTTTGGTGAAGATGTATCAGAAAAAACATTTTTCTCAATTTTCTCTTCTCGTAATAAGAAGTTATAAAATCCCCTTAAACTACTTAGTTTTCTTGCAACACTCCTTGGTGCATACTTTTGATTTAAGTATGCTAAATAATACCTTGGAATATTGTTTTCGATTTCTAGTAGATTCCCAAAGGAATTTGTTTTCAAAAAGTTATTAAACTCATGCAAATCTTTTATATAATTTTGAATTGTATAGTTTGAATAACTTCTTTCATTTTTTAAATAATTGTAATATTCATTAATTAAATTATTACTCATTAATTTCACCAATCAATTTATTTAAAAATTCTAATGAACGTTTTGCGTAAAACTCTTTACGTTCACGTTTTTTCATTTTTACAGTAATTGGTTCGAATAGACCGTGGTTAACATTCATTGGCTGAAAATTACTATTAGGACTAGAAATATAATTACTCAATGCTCCAAGAGCTGTAATCCTTGAAAAATCGATTAGATCTTTCCCTTGCATAAGTCTAGCCATATTAATTCCAGCAACCATCCCACTAGATGCACTTTCTATATAGCCTTCAACACCTGTAATTTGTCCTGCAAAAAATAAATCACTACGTTTTTTAGTTTGATAATATTTATTTAAAACAGTTGGAGAATTTATAAAAGTATTCCGATGCATAACACCATAACGAACAATTTCCGCATTCTCCAAACCAGGGATCATTTGAATAATTCGTTTTTGTTCACCAAATTTTAAACTAGTTTGAAAGCCTACAATATTATACATTGTCTTACTCGCATCATCTTGACGAAGTTGTACAACAGCGTAAGGTTGTTTTTTTGTTTCTGGATGTTCTAAGCCAACCGGCTTCATAGGACCAAAAAGTAATGTTTCTTTTCCACGCGCCGCCATTTCTTCAACTGCCATACAACCTTCAAATACTTTTAATTCAAATTCACGTGGTACTACACGCTCCGCATTGATCAATTCATTATAGAAATTTTCAAATTCTTCTTTAGTCATAGGACAGTTAATATAACTAGCTTCACCTTTATCATAGCGACTCTTATAATAAACTTTTGATTTATCAATTGATTCTTCTAAAATTATTGGCGCAACCGCATCAAAGAAGTACAAATACTCTTCCCCACAAAATTCTTTTATTTCTTTACTTAATTCTTCACTAGTTAATGGACCAGTTGCAATAATTGTAGGTCCCTCAGGAATAGTTGTAACTTCTTCGTTAATTATATTAATTAATTCATTATTTTTTAACTCATTAGTTATATAATCACTAAATATATTGCGGTCGACCGCAAGTGCTCCACCTGCTTCAACTTTAGCTTGATTTGCAGCTCTTAATACAATTGAATCAAATAATTCCATTTCAGCTTTAAGTAAGCCTACTGCATTTTCAATAGCAATTGCTCTAAATGAGTTAGAACACACCAACTCTGCAAAGCCACCAGTCTTATGAGCATCCGTTAATTTCTTTGGACGCATTTCATATAGATTTACCTTAAAGCCTCTTTTTGCTAACTGGTATGCTGCCTCACTTCCCGCAAGACCAGCACCGATTATATTTATTCTTTTTTCCATAATTATTTCCTCACACTCAATAATTATTATAACATTTTCTAGGTAAAAATTCAAAAAATCTTCATTTGAAGATTTTTCATTTTACATTTATAGTTGAACCAACTTGTAACCAAGTATCCCTATTAGCGTTTATTAACTCTTCCAAACTCATATTATGCATACTTAAAATACTCTCAAGTGTATCTTCTGGTTTAATTGTATATAAAGTATATTCACGTGGAATTTTAATAACTTGATTTTCTGCTAATACAATTTTTGAAATATCATTGTACTTGGTTAGCAAATCAAGTCTAACATTAAGTTTTGTTGCAATCTTTTCTAGTGTATCTAAATCTTGAACCAGATATTCTTCAAAATAAACACTACCACTAGGAACAGTTCTAGGAATTAAGATTACTTGACCAGGATAAATTAAATTGCTTGTTAGGTTATTCGCAGCTATTAAATCTTCAACTGCTACTCCATTATCTTTTGCAATCTTAAATAAAGTATCCCCTTTTCTAACAATGTACTCACTGTTTTTCATTAGTCTTCTATCATAACTATGAAACACACTATATTTTTTCACCTAATTCACCTCGCTAGTATACTATGAATTAGTTAAAATATCATTGTAGGTTTTTACCTAAGAAAAGGCTAATTTGTATAACTCAAATTAGCCACTAATTGTCTCTAATAATTTTTCATATGTTTCGCTACTACGAAACTCATCAAGTTCTGGGTCTTTAGCCATAAATTCACGCAGTTTGAAATCTTTTAAGTTCGCATACAACAAACAGTTATACGCATTTTCAAAATCATTCATCCCTACATAAAGACAACCTAAATTATACCAAAGATTTACATTGTCTTTATCTTTTGCAATACCTTCAAGATAATATTGCTTTGCAGTTTCATAGTCTTTATATTCATCCTTATAAAGTATCCCTAAGTTTAGATAAGCATTAATATAAGCATTTTCTTTTTCAAGTTCTTCTTTATAAAATTTAATAGCCTTATCAAACTCTTTTAGTTTTGCATAGATTACACCTAAGTTATAACAAACCAATCTTTCATTAGGGTTAATTTCATAAGCTCTTAGTGAATATTTAAGTGCTAAATCTAGTTTCTCATTTCGATCATAGAATGTTCCAAGGTTAACATTAGCCCAGAAATAATCTTCTTCATATTCTATTGTTTTTAAATAGTAATATTCACAATCATCATCATCTTGATAATCTAGTAATAATCCAATTCCAAAATATGCATCAGAATAATCAGGTTTTATTTTGATTGCATTTCTAAAGTGATTGATAGCATCTTCAGTTCTTCCTAAATCAGTATAACAAGAAGCAAGTCCATAATGGGCTAGAAAATTATCTTCTTGAACTGAGAGAATATCATTAAAGATTTTAATTGCTTTACTATATTTATCTAAATCAATATAAATTGCACCAAGATGAAGTAAGTCATCTAAATGAACTTCTTCTAAAAAAGCTTCTTCATAATACATTGCTGCTCTTTCTAGTTCTTCATTTTGATATGCTTGTCTTGCTTTTGCAACTAATACTTCATATTTACTCATTTCTTTCATCCTACTAACCTATAATATCAAATACATATAATAAAATTACTGCATTATTTAAAAAGTGAATTCCAATTGGAATAATAATATTATTTTTAAATAATGAATAACTTCCAGCTAATATCAATGCCATAAAGAAATACTGGAAGAAAAATATATCATAAGCATGTAGAGCTGCAAATACAGCAGCTGAAATCAGCAACGCAACAACTTTTGGAAACTTAAATTTTTCTTCAAGCAAACCAAAGAAGAGTTGTCTAAATAGTAGTTCTTCTAATAGTGGCGCTAAGATCACTACAGAAAGTAAAATAAAAATACTACTATCTGCTTCAAGTGCATACATGATTAATTCTTGATTTGCACTTTCATCAACAATCCCAAAGTATTGATAAATTCTTGAAAGTAAGTTTTGACCAAACAACATCAAAATAAACCCAAATCCTATAACCCTAAGGTTATGCCAAAGTTCAGTTTTGAATAATTTAAAGTCTCTCACAATTACTTTCCAAAGTATAATTACTAGCGGAATTGTTAGTATAAGATTACCTAGAAATTGAGACAAATTTAATGCGGTCCACATATTTGGCGTAAAGCCTAAAAAATTTCCTTGTTCTAATAGCGAAGCAAAGGATACCGCAAATCCCGGATCTCGTATTTCAAATGCAATCATCAGGACTAACATAATAATTTCTCTAATTAAAAAGAAAGCAATAAACCCTACAATAAATGTAATTAAATAAAAATTGGCATTGCTGACTCTTTTACTTATGCGCAAATCATCCATTTCTCTCATCTTCCTTACTTATATATTTTTCTATCACACATACTAATGTATTTATGTTATCCAAATCTATATTTCTATCTTTATGGCTATGTATATTATTAAGGACCAATTTTTTGCCTTTCTTATTATAACACATTATACCTAAAGAATTCCAGTTTCTGAATGAAAAATGGTCACTTCCTTCAAAAATAGATGCTTTTCGATGTACAAATTGTAACTTTTTATCATCATTTAAACTGATTATTTCACTTGCAATCTGCTTACTTCTTTTAAAACTAACAACTCCAAATACTTCACCCCTACCTACACAATCAAAGTTGATAAAGACTTTTCTTCCAAGTTGATAGCCACCACTTTTTTGCAGTATTGTTGCAAGTTGTAATGATCCGATTAATCCTTTTTCTTCATTATCATAAAATACATAACATACATCTGTTCGCTTTAACTTATGCATTAAACTAAGCAAAGTTAAAATGCCACTTGTATTATCATTATAGTTATATTTATTTGCTATTCCAAATCCAAGCAAATGTAATAAAGTTAATATATAGATAAGAATTGCAAAAGTTAGATTGATCTCAAAATAAAGAAAGACAAAAATAATTAAAGGCACTATTAATATGCTTATTAAATTAAAAATTATTAAGTTTTTCATCATAAAAACAGGCATTCTTGGGGGCGTATCATAGTGTGCCCCCAAGACATACTTAGCTGTTTTTAAATTGCCTATTACAACATTTTTTGAAGCAAAACTATTTGGAAATATTTTATACTCAAGATTATTAATCTCTGCTTTTGTTTTTAAATATTCCCTAAACTTTTTTTTGCTTTTTCTATGCATTCTCTCTTGTAGAGGAATTAATTCAGAAAATAATTCTTTAATCATGCTTTACCTAAACTTTTAATTTCAGCCTTAATCATCTCCACGAATTCTTCAATACTTACTGTTACTTGTTCTTTTTGACCATATTTACGATATGTCAATTGGTTATAATTTACTTCATTATCACCACATACTAATTGATAAGGTATTTTCTTAGTTTGGGCTTCACGAATTTTATAACCTAACTTTTCTTCACGACTATCGATTTCAACACGAATATCTTCAGCTAAAAGTAATTTTTTCACTTTGTTTACAAACTCTAGATGATAATCATTATTTACTGGAATTAATTTAACTTGAACTGGTGCTAACCAAGTTGGGAATGCTCCACCATAGTGTTCGATTAAAATTCCAATGAAGCGTTCAAGTGAACCATAAATTGCACGGTGTAACATTACTGGACGCTTCTTTTCCCCATTCTCATCAATATATGTAATTTCAAATCTTTCTGGTAAGTTCATATCTAATTGGATAGTACCACATTGCCAAATACGATTCATTGAGTCTTTAATCTTGAAGTCTAATTTTGGACCATAAAAAGCTCCATCACCAGGATTAATTTTATACTTCATACCTGCATGTTCACAAGCTTCAGCTAAAGCTTTTTCTGATTTATCCCAAACTTCAATTGAACCAATATAATTTTCTTCTGGTCTAGTTGATAACTCAATACTATACTCTAAGTTAAAAACAGAATAAAATTCTGCAAATAAATTAATTAAATTACTTACTTCAGATACGATTTGATCTTCACGCATAAAGATATGAGCATCATCTTGAGTAAAGCTTCTTACTCTAAATAGACCTGTTAATGCACCACTTGCTTCATGACGATGTACTAAACCTAATTCACCAATACGCAGCGGTAGATCTTTATAAGAATGTAGGCTATGTTTATATACCAAAATTCCACCCGGACAGTTCATTGGTTTAATAGCAAAATCATGTTTATCGATTTCTGATGTATACATATTTTCTCGATAGTTATTCCAGTGACCAGAAATTTCCCACAAATCTTTATTTAACATAATCGGTGTTTGAATGAAATGATAGTTTTCACGACGGTGAATCTTATACCAATAATCTTCTAATGTCTTTCTTAACACCATACCTTTTGGTAACCAGAATGGGAACCCCGGACCAAATTCGCTAATCATAAATAGATCTAGTTCTCGACCTAATTTACGATGGTCTTTTTCAGCGCGTTCTTTTAACAATTCTAAATGTTTCTTTAAGTCTTCTTCAGTAAAGAAACAAGTACCATAAATTCTTTGTAATTGTTCATTTTTAGAATCCCCTCGCCAATAAGCACCACTAACATTTAATAGTTTAAAATGTTTTAAGTACTTAGTGTTTTGCACGTGAGGACCACGACATAAATCTGTAAAATTACTATGAGTATAAGTAGAGATAATTACTCCATCTTCAAGATCATTAATAATCTCTACTTTATACTTATCATCTTTAAACATTTCTAATGCTACTTCTTTACTAATTTCATTTCTTTCAAAACTAGTATTTTCATTTGCAATGCGCTTCATTTCTGCTTCAATTCGTGGCAAATCAGCTTCTGTGATTTTAATGCCTTCACCTGGATTTACATCATAATAAAATCCTTCTTCAATTGCAGGACCAACTCCAAACATTGCATCTGGATATAAATTTTTAATCGCGCTTGCCATTAAGTGACTGCAAGAATGATTAAGTGCATCTAGCGCTTCTTTTTGATCTTTTGTAATTAGTTCTAAACTTGCATCACTTCTAATAGGACGATCTAAATCATAGTTTTCGCCATTTACTTTTGCGAAAATTGCCTTTTTTGCAAGCGATGGAGAAATACTTTTTGCAATTTCATAACTACTCATACCATCTGCATATTCTTTTATGCTTCCATCAATAAATGTAATTTTCATAATTTTAACTCCTTTTCTAAATTTAAATATAAAAAAAGTCCTTAAGATCTTAAGGACGAATTATTTTCGCGGTACCACCTTAGTTCAATATAAAGGCATATTCAAAAATATGCACAATATATTGCGCTCAAACTCATTAACGCTGAGTAACGGAAATCTCTTTCGAGTTCAACTCCGTGGTAGTAATTATTAAGCTTTATTAGGTATCTTACACCATCATACCCTCGCTGGAAATAAAGTACCTTAATAATCGTGTCCACTTCATCGCTTTTTATATCGTATAAATTATTATATAATTTTCTCTTCTTTTAGTCAACAATTATTCTATATTGTCGCGATAATTTTTATCATCTAAATATGCTTCATTCATTAAATAACGAATTCTCGAAATTATTCTTTCGCTATTTACTAAGTTTATTGAGGTTGTAGAATCTTGAAAATGTTTTTCAAGATCAATTAAACTTAAGTTACTAGTCATACAAACAGGTAATAAGTTATTCATGCGGTATTGTAAAATTGGACCTAAAACTTCATCACGGATAAAATTAGTATTAGTTTCTGCACCAATATCATCAAGCATTAAAATATCTACATTTTTTAATTTATTAATAATAACTTCTGTATCCCTACTTGCAATACTAGACTTAATCATTCTAACTAAATCTGGATAATAAGCAATAATTACCTTTACATTTTTCTTTGCCATAGTTAGTGCAAGCCTTTGTAAAATGAAGGTTTTACCTGTTCCAAATTGTCCGTGAATATATAACCCTTTTGTAAAGTTGTTCTTTTTATACTCTTTTACAAACCTCATTGTTTCTTTGAATACAAAAGAACGTTTTTCATTTTTAAATAATTCTTTAGTTTCAATATCATCGATATTTGGAAAAAACATTCTTTCCAAATTATTTTCATAACTTGTATCTATAACTTCAAAGTAACGAATGTCAATCTTACCATTTTCATAAACCAATTCCGAACGCATTCCGGCTGGATCATCAAGGCATCTTCTAGGACTCTTTTTACAAATCTCATTATTTTCTTTTTGAACATTGAGGACTTGAAGATTATTAATAATATCCGCTTCTGATAAGTTATTATCAAGAATAAATCTCTTTATGTCATTATCTTTAAATAACTCGTTAATTACTTGTTTTATATACTTCATCCTATAACACCTTATCTATATCCTCAATTATTTCCTCTAATTCTTCATCGCTCATTTTTTCCCGTTTTGGAAGATTTTCTAGCTGCTTTTTATATCCTTGATACCAATCTGGAACTGGTGAAACTTTTTGTTTGCGATTGTATGTTTTGTTGTTAGTTTGTTTTTCATTACGTTTTTCGTTTTGTTTTTCTAAATAAAGTAGTGCATCAACTGGTGTTTTAACACCTGCTCGAGCCCAAGTATTTGCAATTTTTTCAAAATAACTATATCCCGGTAAAACCCCTTCATGTAAACTATTAACCATTAATATCATAATATTAATAACTGATTGAGGAAAGTTTGTATTTTTTTGTAAATCTTCAATCATACTGATTTCAGCTGTTGATGGTGGAATATTACCATTGACATTTTTTAGTAACGTAACAGGATCCATTTTTTCAATCTT
>DUVT01000199.1 GCA_012840905.1 Acholeplasmataceae bacterium | reverse complement strand
TGGTAAAAAATCAATCGGATTTACTGCCCAAGCAACTAACCAAAATTTATCTGATGTAGAACTTTACCGTGAAGTAACTCATGAAGATATTCAAAAATATGGACTTATTCCTGAGTTAGTAGGTAGACTACCAGTAATTGCTGTCTTAGATGTTCTTGGTGTTGATGAACTAGTTAAGATTTTGAAAGAACCTAAGAACGCTTTAATCAAGCAATATCAAACAATGCTGAAGATGGATGGAGTTAGTTTGGAATTTGAAGAAGAAGCACTCGATGCTATTGCAAGAAAAGCTCATAAGCAAAAAACAGGTGCTAGAGGCTTAAGAGCAATTATCGAAGAAATAATGCTTGATGTAATGTATCATGTTCCAAATGAAAAAGACTTATCAAAGTGTATTATTACTAAAGATGTAGTGGACACACGCGCAAATGCAAAATTTATTAAGTCTAAGTCAAAGCTGGCATAGGTGAAAAATGTTAGTTAAAGAAAATCCTGTTAGTAGTCAATATCATCAAGTCTATTTTACTTTCTCAATTAAAACAATGAATAGATTGTTTGATGACGTTGTTGCAAGTCAAGGATTTACTAGAAGTGATGAAAGACGAAAACAAAAACTAATTACAAAATTAGTAATGGAAAAGATAGAGGAACAAATAATTGAAGAAGAATTACAAAAAATTGACAAAATACCAATAAGTAGTAAAAAGTATCGCTACTTGACCAAAATAAGTAGAGAAAACCCACTACTTGTGATTTGTCAATTTTGTGTTCTCTCATCAGAAATTCAATTAAGATTTCCACCATTTATTCCAATTGAGTTATTTCAAATTCCTTATATCGATGAGGTTGTTGAAGATTTTACGGAAAACATCCTTATTATGAATAACGAATTTGATGAAGTAGAAATTGATAAAGCAACAAAAGATGCAATTGTTACTTATGATATAGCTTATGTTCAAGATGACTTTACCTTAAGTGAAATCAAAGATCAGCGTATAGATTTAAGTAACGATGATGAAGAGAGCATTCTATTCATAAATTGTAAAAAAAATGATATAATAAACTTGGATGAATCTGATAATGTAAAAGTAATTGCAAAGGTTACTGGGATTCATAGATTGCAAGTGAAGGAACTGACGGATGAGATTGTAAAAAAATTGAATTTCCTAAACACACAAACTGTTGAGGAATTCAATAAAAAGATAGTTGATATTTTTACATTTTCTACCCAGTCAATAGCTTTAATTAATTACTTAGTAGAATTTGTAATTAATTCAGGCGATATAGAATTTGACGATTATGTAATGGCTCATTTCTTAGACAGTGAATTAGCACCAAAAAAGAAAGCTGAATTAGAGTCATACATTAGAGAAGTTCAAAAAGAACTAGTAAAAGAATATATAATAACAATCATAAATTTAAATTATCTTGATGAAGAACCGAGATTTTTGAATAATATAATCGAAGAATATGAATTTGATAAAATATTATTTAATAATCCGACAAGAATCGATTCATATCAAGAGTATATAAATAGACGTATTTTTGAAACACGTGTATTAGAGTATTGTTTAGATCATGACATTTTAAAACTTAATTATTAAGGAGGTGAAACAATGTTTACGAATCAAACAGTAGTTCCAGCAATCCTTCCTGCAATGGCTGTTCGTGGTAAAGTACCTTT
>DUVT01000003.1 GCA_012840905.1 Acholeplasmataceae bacterium | reverse complement strand
CAATTTACCTTGGAAAGAATTAGATGTTGATGTTGTTTTAGAATGTACAGGTGTATTTAGATCAAAAGAAGGTGCTATGGCACACATTAATGCTGGTGCTAAAAAAGTTGTTATTTCTGCACCTGCTAAAGGTAAAGATGTAAAAACTATCGTTTATAATGTTAACCATGATACATTAGATGGTACAGAACAAGTTATTTCTGCTGCATCATGTACTACAAACTGCTTAGCTCCTGTTGCAAAAGTATTAAACGATACAATTGGTATTGAAAAAGGATTCATGACTACAGTTCATGCATATACAAATGACCAAAATACATTAGATGGTCCACACAAATCAGGAATCTATTCACGTCGTGCACGTGCTGCTGCTGCTAATATCGTTCCTACAACAACAGGTGCTGCTGCTGCAGTTGGTCTAGTTTTACCAGAATTACAAGGTAAATTAGATGGTATGGCATTACGTGTTCCAACAGTTACTGGTTCAGTAGTTGACTTAGTATTCGAACCAAAACGTAATGTAACAGTTGAAGAAGTTAACGCTGCATTAAAAGCTGCTGCAAATGAAAGTTTAGGATACACTGAAGATCCTATCGTATCAAGCGATATTATCGGTTCTACATATGGATCAATCGTTGACGGACTTTCTACATCAATCTTAGAAGTAGATGGAAAACAATTAGTTAAAGTTATTTCTTGGTATGATAATGAAATGTCTTACACTGCTCAATTAGTAAGAACATTAAAATACTTTGTAAATAATAAATAAGTATAAATAAATAAGAGGTTGCCTTTAGCAATCTCTTTTTTTTAGGTTAATGTTTAAATTTAATTTATTCACATATTATATTAATAGGTGAATAATATGACAAATAGTATAAAAAGACTAATATTTATTTTACTACTCATTTTAACAATCTATCTATTTTACTTATCACTACCTTTTATAATAGATGTATTTAAATTTCTTTTAAAAATGATAATTCCATTTTTGATTTCATTTACAGTAGCCTACATTTTACAACCACTCGTAGTTTTCGTAAATAAAAAAGTAAAAAGAAGATCAGTATCTGTTTTTATTGTAGTTTTTGCATTTTTAGGAATAATTGCATTAACATTATATTTAATCATTCCCCATTTAGTAGATGAAGTAAAAGTATTAATTGAAAGAATGCCAGAGATAACTGAAGATATTGAACAAATGTTAGATGACTTTGCTGCTAAACTAGATTTTCTACCAGAATCATATCGACCTACATTTGATAATCTAAATGGATTTTTTGAAGAAACAATTCAAAACATATCAAATTTACCAAAAAAAATTGTAAGTGAGTTCCTAAGTTATTTTAGTATTATTATTGTTATTCCGATGATAATAATTTATTTTCTTTTAGATTATGAAAAAATACTTTGTTATTTTAGAGATTATTTAACTAAAAAAAATAAAATTCATTTTCGTAATTACTTAGGAGAATTAAATCAAACAATTTCCTCATATATACGTGGTGCATTTTTAGTAATGATTATTTTAATTGTAACTTGTACATCAATCTTTATTTTTATGGGATTAGATTTTGCTTTATTTTTTGCGATTATTATAGCAATTACAAATATCATTCCTTATTTAGGACCATATATCGGAGCCTTATTCCCAGTTCTTTATGCTTTAATTGATTCGCCATCAAAAGCTTTAATGGTTTCTTTAGCTGTCTTTCTTGTTCAAACAATAGAATCGAACTTCCTAACCCCATATATCAATAGTAAACAAATAAAAATGCATCCAATAATAGTAATTTTTGCTTTATTAGTTTTTGGTTCTTTATTTGGAATTTTAGGAATGATCTTAGCAGTCCCAATGCTTGCTATTATTAGAATCACATTTAAGTACTATAACCCATTTCAGAAAAAAGTGAGTATAGACCAAGTTTAAATTCTATATAAATTAGTTGGGTGAAGGGATTGGAAATTTATGAGAGTAACAACTTTACTTTGTGTTATAACATTTTAGATGAAGTCGAGACAAGATTTATAAAATCAATACTTGCATAT
>DUVT01000198.1 GCA_012840905.1 Acholeplasmataceae bacterium | reverse complement strand
TTTTTATTCATATTTTCTAATTCCTAATTATTTAGTTTCACTTATCTATATCAGGAAACATGCTTATAATACTGCTAATTTCTATTTGTGCTTTTAGTTTTCTTAAAAAATTAATTTGATAATCTATTTTTTCTTCCCACATCTTTTGTGCTGTTAAGGTTGCAAACTTAAAGTTCTTTAATTCTTCAAGTCTGGAAATTCTCTTTATTAAGAATGTATCTTGTTCATTGATTGGTAGATTTAGATAATTTGCATAATGTATGCCTTCATATAATCTATATGCATCAAAACGGTCGATATTATCTGCATCAGCTACACTTAATGCTAATGGAGTTCTTTCAAACTCAAAATCAGCTTCATCATCAACATGAATGTGCTATACCATAGCATATTTCTTCTACATCATCTCTACTATAGCCAAGTTCAAGCAAGAAAGGTCTTGCTATTTTTGCTCCATATCTTCCATGGCATTGGTGGTCATCATGATCTTTAAAGTCTACTGCATAACCCAAATCATGAAGAAGACAAGCTATTACCATTTTTTCTTCATCAAATCCTTCAGCTTGTGCAATCTTTCTTCCTATATTTGCAACCCTCCAAGAATGTTCAAAACGATACTCGATACTTCTTTGGGTATTGCCTTTATAGTTAATACCTTTTACTAGATTTTCCCATAAAAACTTTTCAACTTTTAAAATAATTTCTTTTCTCATAAAATACCTCTTAGCTTTCTTTAATTCAATTATACTATAAATTAGTAAGTAAGCCTATAAAAAATAAAAAGTTTGATACTTCATTATCAAACTTATGCTTAATTATATAATATGGTGCGGCTGATGAAATTCGAATTCACACGTTATATAACACTACCCCCTCAAGATAGCGCGTCTACCAGTTCCGCCATAGCCGCATATTTTGCATTAAATATTATACCATATGATAAATAAAAAATAAAGGGTTTTAAGTTGGAAAATTTATGTTGATTGAACAATTAGAATAGATTTATATTTGCTTTTAAGATATAATATAGATAAGTAAAAAATATGTATAGGAGAACAGTTATGAAAAAAATAGCTTCATTTGAAATTGATCATTTAAAATTGTTGCCTGGAATATATGTATCAAGAAAAGATTATTTAACAGAAGACGTTTTAACAACCTTCGATCTACGTTTCACTAGACCGAACTTTGAACCAGTCATGGGTACAGGTGCAATCCATGCCCTAGAACACTTAGGTGCTAGTTTTCTTAGAAACAATCCACAGTTTAAAGAAAGAATTATTTACTTTGGGCCAATGGGTTGTAGAACTGGGTTTTATTTGATTTTAAATGGGGATTTAAAGTCTAAAGATATTGTTGGCCTAATTTCAGAAATGATTGAGTTTGTTTTAAATTTTGAAGGACAGATTATAGGTGCTAGTCCAGTTGAATGTGGTAATTATATTGATATGGACTTAAATATGGCAAAGTTTTATGCAAATAAATATAAAGAAGAAGTTTTAAAAAATATTACAGAAGAAAGGTTAAACTATCCAAACTAAAAGTGATACTATGAAAACTAACTTTGAACCATTTCCAATACTAGAAACATCAAGATTAGTTTTAAGAAAGTTTACAGAAAAAGATGCACTTGATTTATTTGAGATTAGAAGTAATCCAGAAATGCTTGATTTTACTGATGGTAAAGTTGATGAATTTATTGATGATACAATTAGGTTTATTAAGATAATCAACAATGGAATTGATAAAGAAAAATGGATTAATTTTGCTATTGTATATAAGCCAAATAAAAAATTAATCGGTTCAATTAATCTTTGGAACTTTGATTATAAACTAAAGAAAGCAGAAGTTGGATACGCTTTAAACCCTCTTTATCAAAAAAGAGGTTTAATGACTGAAGCATTAGAAGCAGTAGTCAAATATGGTTTTGAGGAAATGGGACTAGATTTAATAGAGATTTGGACTGATCATAGAAATACAAGTTCAATTAAACTTGCTGAAAGAGTTGGGTTTAAATATATAAAAACTGAACTTGAACAAGGTTATTATAAAAAACAAACATTTAAAATGTTAGTTTATCAATTAAGAAGGAATGAAGTATGAGTATAGCATATTATGATTCACCAGTAGGATTACTATTAATCGAGGAACGCTATGGAAAAATAGTTAGAATTACTAATGAAGATTACAGGGTTCATAATGATGAAAGTAATGAAGTGCTTGATGAAGCAATAAAACAACTTGATGAATATTTTAATGGAAAAAGATTTGAGTTCGATTTACCAATTGAAGTAAATGGAACACCTTACATGCTTAAAGTTTGGAATGAACTATTAAAAATACCTTATGGTGAAACTATTAGTTATCAAGAACTAGCAAGGCGTGTAGGTAATGAAAAAGGTGCTAGAAGTGCTGGTGGAGCTTGTGGAAAGAACAACATAATTATTGTAATTCCATGTCACAGGGTTATTGGAAAAAATGGTAAGTTAACTGGATATACTGGCGGATTAAATATTAAAGCTAAATTGTTAGATTTAGAATATAAATATATAAGTGAATAAAGGGGTAAGGATGGAAAAATATTATCGAGGTCAAGCTAAAAATTTTTCAGGTAATATAAAAAATGGTAATGATATTATTCCTTCAATTTTAAGGGATAAAAATAATGATTTCACTCTAATTGATGAATATAATTATTATTTGGATTGTGCAAAAAGCATGCAAGAGGTTTTAGATACTACAATAGGAAGTGACGATGAAATTACCATTAAATCATTAGGGATGTTCCAACACTATGGAATTAAGACAAGACTTGTAGACATTACTAAATCAAAAGATGTAGCCTTATATTTTGCATCTAATCAGTTTTTCGATGAGCCAGGGTATATTTATGAGATTGTCCCTGGGACAAGCATAAAAGAATTAAAAGATGATTTACGTGTAAGTGTAACAAGAAAAATTCAAACAATTCTTGATAGCAAACACTTAATAAATAA
>DUVT01000020.1 GCA_012840905.1 Acholeplasmataceae bacterium | reverse complement strand
ATCACAAAGGAATTCTACTTCTTCCATGTAATGAGATGTATAAATAATAGTTGCACCTTGACGGTTTAACTCTTTAATTCCTTCTAATATTTTATTTCTGCTTTGAGGATCTACCGCAACTGTCGGCTCATCCAATATTATTAGCTTTGGTTTATGAACTATCCCACAAGCAATATGTAGTCTACGAAGTAATCCACCAGATAACTTCTTTGGATAAAACTTTCTAAATTCATCTAAAGCAACAAATTCAATTACTTCTTCAACTAGTTGTTTGCGTCTTTCTTTATCTTGTACATATAATCCACAAAAGAAGTCTATGTTTTCATAAACTGTTAATTCTTCATAGACAGCAACATTTTGTGTTATTATGCCAATGTCCTTTTTAATATCATAACTAGTTGGTGTCATTTTCTTATCGAAGATCTCTACATTTCCGTTATCATACTCTAAGAGTGAAAGTATACAATTGATTGAAGTAGTTTTTCCACTTCCATTTGGTCCTAAGAGACCAAAAATCTCCCCCTCACGAACTTGAAAGGTTAATCCATCTAATGCTCTTACTCCATTTTTATATGTCTTTACTAAGTTCTCTACCTTTACAACCATATATATCCTCCTTATTGTGTTGTTATTATAGCATAGAGACCACTGAATTACTATAATAAAATTAAGAAAAAGTTAGATAAAAATCTAACTTTAAATTGAAAATTCTAATATTTCTTCTGCACTTATTTGTTTTTTATTTTTTCTTAGGAAAGATAAAATTACTAAAATAAAAGGAATAAACACTTCCATAATTAAACTAACATAACGAATAATTATATTTTTTCTAAAGACTAATACTTTTGTATAATCTTTTTCAAAAATGATTATTGCAGCTAGTGTAATTAATAACATTATTACATATGTTAAATTCAAATGTTTTTCTTTAATATTAAATATATTTTTAGTCAATATTCCTGCTCCATATAAAAGTACGAATGACTTAACAAACATAAGTAATACATGAAAGGAAGCTAGGAGTAAATCTAACCTTTGGATATATTCTTCAATATCGATAGTTCTTGCAATTCTTAGTGCTGGAGATGTTCCAATTGCCATTGCATAAGGTCCTAAAATAAAGATATTAAAGACAGTTATGGTTGTTAAAATGAAAGCAGATGATAAAATTGCTAAATTTCCAGCTTTGGTAACTTCCTCGCGCTTACTTACATTTTCATATATAATCACAAAAACAAATAACTCACCATAAGGAACAGAATAACCCATTTCAAGAGATGGTCTAATTATTGGCTTATAGCCATCATAAAGAATAGGTAATATATTATCCACTTTAAATTCATACAAAGTAAAACTAAGTAGAAAAGTAAATATAAAGATTGTAAAGATACAGATTACTAGTATTTCAGCTAATCTACCAACAACCTCTAACTTTTTATATAATAAATAACCAATTGTTAATAATGAAACAGTAACTATTGACAACATTGGATAATTTGGTAACAGGTGAATTGAGACAAGCTCATTAACATCTGTTGTTACAAAAAAGGAGATTGTAATAAAGTAGATTACATAAAGTAAAAATAAAACTTTGATTATATATTTTCCGACTATATGTTTAAAAGAGTTTGAAACATTATCAAGCTTATTGTTTTTATAAATAAACATTTAAAGCGTAAATAACAAAATACTTATCAATGAACCGATTAAGTTAGGGATCCATACATCATTATAATGTTTATGAGTATATAAGCCCCTAATCACATCATCAGCAATTATATACACGACTAACAATGCATAAAACTGTCTTGGACTAATCTTCTCTTTCATATATCAAGCCTTCTTATATTTGGTTTTACTATTACTTCAAACTCTATATCTTTATACATCTCTTTAAATTTATCTTTATTTTCACGCCACCAATTGGGGTGTTTTTTATATAATTTATTTGCGATACAAAAAATATCAATATCCAGTTCTTTTTGTGATTTCTCAATACACTTAGTAATTTCATTAATTGCTTTTTTTTCGAGCTGTTGTTTTACAACCTCTAAATAACCTAAATCTAGATCTATCATTCCTTTTGTATCTTCAATCACATATGCATCAAATTTTATATCAATTTTTACTTTAGGTTTATTATCTACAATTTCAACTTTTAAATTACTTTTTACATTTTTAACTATATTTGAAATTTGATTTTCTTGTTCTCCTTCAACAACTACAACTGTATTTTCAATTTCACCCATAACAAAATTATATGAAATTGATTCTTTTCTATCAAGCCAACCAACCAATTTATCACCATCAAATACTGCCATATCAGATATTTTTATTTCTGTTGGAATCTTTGTTTTCTTATTTTGGTCAATTGTCTCTCCTTCTTCTAACTTACCATGTACTTCAACACTTGATAATATTAAAGATTCTGTATCACTCATTAAGCCTTGATATAACTTATCTACGAATGTCTTTTTTGCAAAACCAAATTCTTTTGCTGCAGTTTCTAATTTGCTAATTAATATTCTTATTGGAAACATCGAAAATACAGATATTTGAGCAAAAAAATCTTCTACAGTTATTCCTTTAGTAATTAACACATTATATCCATGTTGTGCTTCTGAATAATTTACAAAAAAATGAACAAAATCTTTTATTCCTTCTTTCGCAATATCCTCACTAAATGCGAGTAACTGTAAGTTTATCAAATATATTTTATTTGGTAATAAATCATTTAAATTTCTTATACATTCAAAAACCGTTTTTCCTTTAACTGTCACCACAAATACAGGAGTAATTTGCGGTGGATCTGGAACTAAAATATTTCGATTAACTATTTGGGCTACCATT
>DUVT01000197.1 GCA_012840905.1 Acholeplasmataceae bacterium | reverse complement strand
GTTTGATAATATTGATGGCATGTATTTTCAAAGAGGAAGACCGCATTTTGAACGAGATGTAGAAAATGAAAATAGCGATGTAGGTGCAATTCATGAAAACTACATTTCAATTACCCCATTAAATATTGATCGGACAAATTACGAAGTACTAAATCTTTTAAAGAATAAGTAATATTAAATAACTTTGTCCCATATACTTTAATGGGTGAAAATATGAAAAAGTTTTTCAAATGGCTATTCAAATCATTATTTATAGCTTTAATTATTATCTTTACAGTAAATTTATTAGGATCATTTATTAATATAAATATTCCAGTTAACTTTTGGACTATTCTTATAATTACACTATTTAGACTCCCCGGAGCAATCATCCTAATTATTTTCTTTATGTTGTAAAAAGGCTTGAAATATTGATTGAATTGAGTTAAAATACTTTATTGGAGGATACATATGAACCAACATGATTCATTACTTGAAATCGCACTTCGTGAAATGAAATCAAAGCGAAAACCACGAACACTAGCAAAAATAACAAAAGATGTATTTGAAGTTAAAGGGATTAATCCTGATGATAATCCTGAAATGTTAACTCAATTTCATATGGATTTTATGCTAAGTGGTCACTTTATTTGCATTGGTGAGGATAAACACGGAGTTAAATTATGGGATTTAAAAAATCGTCAACCATCTACTCTACTTGATAAAGATGGTAGCTACTTAGAAGACTTATATGATTATGACGATGAAGTAGCTAAGTACGAATTAAAAGATGATATTCCGTACCAAGAAGAAGATAACCTTGATGATGACGATGATGACGATAATGATTTAGAAGAATCAGATGACATTGAAGAAGAATTATTCAATCAATCTGAAGATGAAGAAGATGAGGCAGAAGAAGATGATTTCGTAATCGACGTTTTAGATGATGAAGAAGATGACGAAGATGAAGACGAAGATTATTAATTCTCATAACAAAATACAAAAAACTCTTTAATTTTACAATCATTTTTGATATAATGTTTAAGAGCCAAAAAAGTTCTCATGAAAATTGAGGACTTTTTTTATTATAAAATGGAGGAAATATGAAAACGAAATTTATTTTTGTCACAGGTGGAGTAGTATCTAGCTTAGGCAAAGGTATTAATGCCTCAAGCATAGGTAGATTATTAAAACAAAGAGGCTTAAAAGTCTTTATGCAAAAGTTCGATCCGTATATTAATGTAGACCCAGGCAATATGTCACCTCTGCAACATGGTGAAGTTTATTTAACCGATGATGGAGCAGAAACAGATTTAGATTTAGGCCATTATGAACGTTTTATCGATGAGAGATTAAATAAGTATTCAAGTGTCACAAGTGGTAAAATCTATTCAGCGGTAATCGAAAATGAGCGTAAAGGTAAATATGGCGGTGGGACTGTCCAAGTTATTCCCCATATTACAAACGAAATCAAAAAACACCTAAATAACGCAGCTATTTCCTCAAATGCAGATGTTGTAATAACAGAAATTGGGGGCACTGTTGGTGATATCGAAGGACTACCATTCTTAGAAGCAATTAGACAATTCCGTCGCGATATTGGCTATACTAATACATACTATATACATAACACATTGGTTCCTTATGTTGCTGCAAGTGGAGAAATTAAAACAAAACCAACGCAACATAGTGTGAAAGAACTGCGTTCGATTGGAATTAATCCAGATATGATTATTTTACGTACAGAAAAATCATTAGAAGACTCACAAAAAGAAAAAATTGCACTTTTCTGTGATGTTGATCAAGAAGCGGTAATCGAAGCAAAAGATGAAAAGAGTATTTATGAAATACCACTTAGATTTGCAGATCAAAAAGTTGATGAAATTATCTGCAAACACTTTAGATTAAAAACCAAACCATTAGACTTAACTGATTGGAAAGAAATGCTATCTAATATGAAAGCAATTAAACATTCAGTTAATATTGCTTTAGTTGGTCAACATGTAGATTTGAAAGACTCATACATTTCTGTTTTAGAGAGTCTACACCATGCAGGTCTTGCAAATAATTATCATGTAAACACTACACCGATTAAAGCAAGTGAACTTGATAAAGATGCATCAATTTTAGAAAATTACAGTGGTATTATCGTTCCAGATGGTTTTGGCAATGAAGATGTAGAGGGAATGTTTAATGCAATAAAATATGCAAGAGAAGCGAAAATTCCATTCCTTGGTATTTGTTATGGAATGCAGCTTGCGGTTGTAGAGTTTGTAAAAAATGTATTAGGCAAAAAAGATGCAAATTCTATAGAACTTGATTCTAAGACTAAAATGCCAATCTTTGTTTATACAAAAAAGAATGATGTAAAAAATAAAGAAATGCGTCTTGGTCTTCATGAGTGTTTAATCGAAAAAGATACCCTTGCAAAAGCAATATATAAGCAAACTGTAATTAATGAACGTAATCGTCATTTATATGAATTTGATAATAAATATTTAGAGTTATTTGAAAACACCGATTTAGTTGTAAGTGGAATTAATCCTCATGATAAAGCAATCCAAATTATAGAATTAAAAGATCATCCATTCTTTTTAGGAGTGCAATTTAGACCTGAGTTTTTATCTCGTCCATATAGAGCACATCCTGTATTTAAAGAATTTATCAAAAATGCAATTAATAAAAAGAATCAATAATTAATAAAGGTAATGTATTTCTAATAAAAACACATTACCTTTTTTGTATTAGAGTTAAAAATTTTAATCATATTTTTACTCATTTTATACTACATAAATAATCTTAATTTATAGTCTAGCTAGAATTTTTTTAATCAAGATGCATAACATATTGACAAAAGAATAAAATGTAGTATAATAAAATTAGCACTTAAACAACAAGAGTGCTAATGGAGGGATTTTTATGCAAATGGAAAACTACAGTCAAGATGAAAATATACTAAAACGATTTGGTCGCGAATTAGTTGAAGAGGCGCGACTTGGAAAAATCGATCCTGTAATCGGAAGAGATGAAGAAATTAGACGCATTATTCAAGTTTTATCAAGAAAGACAAAAAACAATGTAATTTTAATTGGTGAAGCTGGTGTAGGTAAAACTGCAATTCTTGAAGGTCTTGCAATTAGAATTATGAAAGATGATGTCCCAATCGGTCTTAAAAATAAAAAGATTTATGAACTAGATATGGGATCACTTGTTGCAGGAGCAAAATTTAGAGGTGAGTTTGAAGAACGCTTAAAAGCAGTCTTAAATAAAATCAAAGATAGTAATGGCGAAATAATCTTATTCATTGATGAGATTCACTTAATTGTAGGGGCAGGTCGAGCTGATGGTGCTATGGATGCAAGTAATATGTTAAAACCGATGTTAGCACGTGGCGAGATTAACACAATCGGCGCAACAACCCTCAACGAATACAGAATGTATATTGAAAAAGATCGCGCATTATCAAGACGTTTCCAAGAAGTGCATGTAAAAGAACCAACTGTAGAAGATACTATTAGTATTTTAAGAGGTCTAAAAGATAAATATGAAAGTCATCACGGTGTAAGAATAACTGATAATGCAATCATAAGTGCAGCAGTACTAAGTAATCGCTATATTACAGATAGATTTTTACCTGATAAAGCAATCGATTTAATCGATGAAGCTTGTAGTGCTACAAGAATGGAAATAGATTCAATGCCGGTTGAGCTTGATGAAATCACTCGAAAAATTATGCAACTCGAAATAGAAAAACTAGCAATTGAAAAGGAAAAAGACATTGGTAGTAAAGAAAAGTTAGAAAAAATAACGCAAGAATTAAATAAACTAAAAACTGAAGAACAAACTTTAAAAAGCAAATGGCTTGAAGAAAAAGAAAATATTAATAAAATAAAAGAATATAAAAATTTACTTGAAAACTATAAGTTTGAACTTGATACGGCGTTTAATAGTGGAGACTATAAACGTGCTTCCGAACTTAAGTATGGTAAAATTCCTGAACTTGAAAAACAGATACAATTATTACAAGAAAATAATCAAAATAGTATTTTAAGTGAAATTGTTGATGAAGAAAAAATTGCACGAATTGTTGCAAAATCAACAAACATTCCAGTTACTAGAATTTTAAAAGGCGAAAGAGAGAAAGTTTTAGGCTTAGCAAACATTTTAAAACAAAGAGTAATTGGGCAAGACCGTGCAATTAAACTGGTAAGTGATGCTATTATTCGTCAACGAGCAGGAATTAAAGACCAAAATAAACCAATCGGTTCGTTTATGTTTTTAGGTCCAACTGGTGTTGGAAAAACCGAAGTTGCAAGAAGTCTTGCAGAAGCGCTCTTTGATAATGAAAATAATATCATAAGAATTGATATGAGTGAATATATGGAACGCTTCTCAGTATCTAGATTAATTGGTGCACCTCCAGGGTATGTAGGTTATGAAGAAGGTGGCCAATTAACAGAACAAGTAAGACGTAATCCTTACTCTATTGTATTATTTGATGAAATCGAAAAAGCAAATAAAGAAGTATTTAATTTATTACTTCAAATTTTAGATGATGGAAGACTTACTGATTCTCAAGGTAGATTAGTAGATTTTAAAAATACTATTATCATTATGACATCAAACTTAGGAAGTGAATTTTTACTACAAGATGAAGATGAAAACAAAGTGTTAGAATTATTAAAAGTTACATTTAGACCTGAGTTTTTAAATAGAATAGATGATATTGTTATCTTTAAACCACTAAGTAGAGATGTACAAGTTAAAATTGTAGAAAAGATGCTTAATCTATTAAGAAATCGTCTAGCTGAAAACAGTATTGAAATTGAGTTTAGCGATAAAATTAAAGCAAAAATAATTGAAGATAGTTATTCATATGAGTTTGGCGCTCGTCCAATAAAACGTTACATTCAAAAAGAAATTGAAACAAGACTCGCAAAAGCAATTATTAATGAAGAAGTTTTACCTGGGAATAAATATTTATTAGACTATCAAAGAGATCAATTTATAATAAAATCTAAATAAAAAAATTCATTTGCCAAAAATTGATAGAAATTTATAAATCTTTAGTGTATAATATAATAAACTAAATGAATATATAAGAAAGGTGAGATTATAAGGTAAAGCTTTCATGATTTTAGATGGCAAGAAAACTTCAGAAAATTTAATGAAACAACTTGCGAAGGAAGTTGCAGCGCTTGATGATGTTGTAACTCTGACTTTGATCCTTGTAGGAAGAGATCCAGCAAGCCAAGTTTATGTAAACAATAAGCAAAAAGCTTGTATGGAAGTTGGTATCAATGTTGAATTTCATCACTTAGAGGAAAATGCTACTCAAAAAGAGGTATTAAAAATTATTGAGGAAGCAAACCAAAATGAAAAGATTCATGGAATCTTAGTTCAACTACCATTACCATCACATTTGGATGAAGAAGTTATAATTAATACAATTAATCCATTAAAAGATGTTGATGGCCTTACACTAACAAACCAAGGCAAGTTATTTACAGGAATGGAAGCAATTCATCCTGCAACTCCAAAAGGGATTATGACACTACTTCAAAAATACTTTATTGAAATTAGTGGTAAAAACGTTGTAGTTGTTGGGCGAAGCAAACTTGTAGGGAAACCAATTGCAATGTTAATGTTACAAAAAAATGCAACAGTAACAATTGCTCATTCTCGTACCCAAAACTTAAAAGAGGTTACAAAACGAGCAGATATTTTAGTTGTTGCAGTTGGTAAGCCAAACTTTATTACTGCAGATATGGTAAAAAAAGATGCAGTAGTAGTTGATGTAGGAATTAATAAAGTTGAAGGAAAAATCGTTGGAGATGTAAAATATTCAGAAGTTAAAGAAGTTGCATCATATATAACACCTGTACCAAAAGGTGTTGGACCAATGACTATTTATTCTTTACTAGAAAATATTATCCAATCATATAAACTATTAAATAAGAACAAATAAAAAAGATGCGAAAAATAATTTTCTAAAATTCCATATTTGCATATGGAATTTTTATAATGAGGTATGGTTATGAAACTAATTGTAGGATTAGGTAATCCAGGTAAGAAATATCAGGAAACAAGACACAATGTGGGTTTTATGTTTGTAGATAAAATTGCAAATGATTTAGGCATAAAGTTTACTTTGAATAAGCAATTAAAATCTGAAATTGCAGAAGCAAATGTAAAAGGTGAAAAAGTAATTTTAATCAAACCCCAAACATTTATGAACTTATCTGGAGAAGCAGTAAGAAGTGTACAAAATTACTATAAAATAGAGCTAGAAGATATTTTAGTGATCTATGATGATCTTGACTTACCAACGGGTAAAATTAGAATTCGTAAGAGTGGGTCAAGCGGCGGACATAAAGGTATGCAAAACATCATAGAATTAATTAAGACACAAGAAGTAAAAAGAGTAAGAATTGGTATTGATAGCGAGTATAAAAAAGATACGATTGATTATGTATTAGGTAAATTTTCAATTGATGAAAGAATTCAAATCGATCAATCGATATCTATAGCTTCATCAATGCTAAATTCCTTCATTGAGGATTCATTTGATGACTTCATGAACAAGTTCAATAGGAGCAACACCAATGAATAATATATTAGATTTGTTTAGACTAGATGAAGTTGTAGCTAGTTTTGAAGAAGATATCAAACTAAATAACTTTAATTACCTAGTTAATAATTTATCCACTAATCATGGATATTTATTAACTTCTTTGGCGTTTAAAACAACAAATAAGTTTTTAGTTTATATTGCTCCAAATTTATTTAAAGCAAATCACGCTTATGACATGTTTTGTGACTTGGTTGGCTTTGAAAATGTTAATTTATATGTGGTGGATGAACTTGTATCAAGTGAGTTAATAGCAGTTAGTAATGATTTAAAAGATGAGCGTCTTAATACTATTAAGTCAATTTATAATAATGAAACAAAAATTATCGTAACTCATCCTCAAGCTATTTTAAAACCCTTAATCAAAAAAGAAAAGTTTTTTAGTTCAGTTGTAAAATTTCAAGTTGGAGAAGATATAAACACTAATAAGTTAATCGATAATTTAATAATAATGGGCTATAAAAAACGCCCAACAACAGAAGCAATTGGAGAGTT
>DUVT01000196.1 GCA_012840905.1 Acholeplasmataceae bacterium | reverse complement strand
GGTCGATAGAGGATTACTATTTAAATCAATTATAATTTTAGATTTATCAATAAAAAACACAGGTCCAATTTCATCAATTACTTCAATTTCAATTACAATTATTTCTTCATTTCCAGCTGCATCGCTTACACTTAAAACAACTTCCCAAACCCCTGTATTATATTGATTAATAGAATAATTATCAGTAATTACTTTTATTTTACTAGTTATATCACCATCAGTTTCATCTATCGCAGTATATAAACTAATAAATTCTTCTAAGGATACATCTAGACTATTACTTTTAATATGAGACATCGGTCCATCAATAATTGGCTTTATGGCATCAATTACATCGATAAAAACTGATTCTTCGCTACTATTTCCCGATGTATCTGTTGCCCTAAACACTAATTCATATCTACCAACAATATTATAGTTAGCTGTATAATCATCACTTACAAGTTCTAAAGTTATAAGACTACTTAGATCATAATTATCAGTAAGCACTAAATTGTTTATTATTTCACTTTGTGTTAAAAGTTGATTGTTATATGCAGAAAGATTTAAAGTTCCACTTATAACTGGTGCATCAATATCAACTACTTGAATAAAAACAGTAAAATAAGTACAGTTGTTTCTTGAGTCATTAGCTCTAAAGATAACTTCATATAAACCTAATACATTTTTATTTTCCGAATAATTATCTTCATAAATAATTATCGAATCTGTTACATCACCATCTGTTTCATCATAAGCTTTTAGGGCAGATTTAATTTCTTCTACATCAACTGGATCATTAACGTTTGTAATGTATAATCCACTGCTTCCTTCAATGACAGGTTCTAAGTCTTGCATAGGTCCTTGATATTCAATTGAAGAACCAATTGGTCCTGGATAGTCACTTCCTTCACAAAAAACAAAATATTGGTCTATTACTTCTCGGTAACCTCCACCCATATAAAATTTATTAGAAAATTCAAAACATATAGAAATCCTTTTTGTGTTATAGGGGGTTGTAAAAGTAACTTTTATGATTTTTCCATCACTATTATACCCTTCAATATAATCTAAATCTGCATCAATTCGTTTGTTTTCATTATCATAAAATGAAAATTCATAATTAAGTATATAATCAACAGTAGGACTAGATACAAATAAAGAATAAACTTTAGTATCTTTTACTACAAAAGGATTAATAGTTTCAACTTGTATAAGGTTAGGTTCAATTTCTTCAAAAGAATGATTACCTGGATCAATATAATTATCTCCCAATGGAAAATAGTCATAGCTATTTGCATGGACTTTATTTATATTAATTAGAATAAAACACAAAACTAGGGACAAAACTAGAAAAACTTTTCTCATCTCATCACTCCTTCTAATTTATAATAAATCAATCCAAATTAATTACTTGCTTTCAAAGTCATTATAACAAAAATAATAGCCATTATATAGTTAAAATTATATTTTTCAAAACCAAAGAAATCAGATTAAAATCTAGTCATTTATTATGGATATATATAAAAAAAAGATGCTATTTACGCATCTTTTTACTTAACTTTTTAATTCGTCTAATATATCATTAACTATTTTTTCTAACTTATTATAATTTTTTTCAATTTCTCTAACGAGTTTAAATTGAGTTCTTGCTCTAACTAAATTATGAGTAGGATATTTTATTTTAAAATATACATCATTTTCTAAATAGTCAGTTAAAAAACGCATACCACATTCAAGTGTAATAATGCGAGCTCCTTCAACTAAATTTTCGATTTCTTTTGAAGTTAATATATCATGCGTTTTTTCTAAAAACCCTTTTGTAAATGCAGCAAATAACTCTAAATCTAAACTAACTTTATTCAAATCGACTTCATCTTCTACTGCGGTTGACGCACCAACTCTTATAGCATCCCCGAAATCATACAGTACGCTTCCTGGCATGACAGTATCTAGGTCAATAAAACAAATTGCTTTGTGGGAAATTTCATCGATCATAACATTATTTAGTTTTGTATCATTATGAGTTACTCTAATTGGTATTTCATTACTTTCAATCAAATCAACTATTTTAGACATTCCTTTTTCTCTATCGAAAACAAACTTCACTTCATTGAATGCATCCAGTCCACGATGATAAGGATCTCTTTTTGCTACTTCTTTAAATTTTTGAAACCTTACTGGGGTATTATGGAAGTCTGGAATTGTAATATGAAGTTTTTCGATAGGGAAATTATTAAGCTGTCTTTGGAACACACCTACAGCTTTACCTACTTCATAAAACATATCAGGATGCTCAATGATTTCATACGTTCTTGCCCCAACTACATATTTATAGCAACGCCAAAACGTATCATCCCAAGTTACATAAGTTTTACCTTCTAATGTAGATACAATCTCAAGTGCAGCTCGCTCGGGATCACAATCATCTTCACAAGCAACTTCACGAATATAGTCAGTAACTATTTCAATATTTTCCATAACTGCAATTGGATTTTTAAACACATTTGTGTTGATTTGTTGTACAATGAATTTTTCTTTTTTAGTAGTAACTAAAAAAGTACGATTTATATGACCACTGCCAAATCGCTCTACTTTTTCAATATCATTATAAAAATAATATGATTTCAAAATATTTTGCATATTTACCTCTTCACTTATCCACTAATTTTTAAAAATTGTAATAACATTATAACAAATATTATCTTAAAAATAAAGTAAAATTTCTAAATTGTCTAAAGTAATGACAAGTTTTACCAATTACGAATCTATAAGACATTATTAATATATGTATAATTATAGGATTTTGCCATCAAAAAACGCTAATTAAAATTAATTAGCGTTTGTT
>DUVT01000195.1 GCA_012840905.1 Acholeplasmataceae bacterium | reverse complement strand
AGAAACCAAATAATAATTATTGCCCATTATTTTAAAATAAAATTGTACTGGGGGCAAATGGATGGTTGAGTTCTCAAGGTATTATATAAATTTTATGCGAGAGCTATTCACTAACTTAGGAAATTTCTTTAGGAAAATCTTCGAAGCTTTAGGTGATGTTTTCTACCGAGATATAAAGGTATATATAGATAATCTTATAAAAGCTAGTGAAAAATTTAATCTAATTGATTGGGCAATATTTTTCATTGTTACAATAATTAATTTAATTTTTGTAGCGTTTGTATTTATTAGATTATATCAATACCTAAGAAAATATATTAGGTTTGTAAAACGAGAAGTGGAGAAGGACGAGCTGTTAGAAGAGATTTCCTTACTGAATCTGAAAACTAGTGAATTAATTGATGAAAAAAATAAAATTCTTGCAATGAAAGTTTCTACTATGGGTGGGGGAGTTATGCCTAGTTATCAGGATGAAGTGGATGAAGAATTTGGAGATAGTGAAGAAGTTGTTGAAACAGAATCAAGATTTATTAAGTTAATTGAAGTTGATGAAGAATACAAAGATAAAATTACTACTGTTACAATGACTGATGAAGATACAATCAACCTTGAACAACTAGTCGAGCGTTTTGTTAATTTTGCTGCTTCCCAACTGGGATTATATTATTCTAAGAAAACAGTTGCCATCTTTATAGCGGGTATGGCTACATCAAGATTAATGATTCTTGAAGGTATATCTGGTACAGGTAAAACATCCTTACCATATGCGATGGGTAAATTCTTTAATAATGATGCGTCAATTATTTCAGTTCAACCTGCATGGAGAGACCGAACTGAGTTAATAGGATACTTAAATGAATTTACAAAGAAGTTTAATGAATCAGATTTCTTAAAGAGTGTATATGAAGCAACTTATCGTGAGGATTTAAGTTTTATTATTCTTGATGAGATGAACTTAGCGAGAGTAGAATACTACTTTGCAGAGTTCTTATCGATAATGGAAATGCCTAACCCTGATGAGTGGAAGATTGAGATTGTTCCAAATGATCAACCTGGAGATCCAATCAACCTTGAAGATGGTAAATTAAAAGTTCCATACAACTTGTGGTTTGTTGGAACTGCTAATAAAGACGACTCTACATTTACAATTACGGATAAGGTTTATGACCGTGCTATTCCAATTGTAATGAATACGAAAGCTGAATATATCGATGCTCCTTATACAAACTCAATTACAATGAGTTATGAATATTTAGATAGTTTGTTTAGGGATGCAGAAGCAAATAACAAAATTACACCAAAAACCTTAGACTCACTTATGAAATTAGATTTATTCATAACTGCGAAGTTTAAGATTACTTTTGGTAACCGTATTATGAAACAAATTCGTCAATTCATCCCTATTTATGTGGCATGTGGGAGGAGTGAATTAGAAGGTCTAGATTATTTATGTGCTAATAAAATATTTAGAAAGTTTGAAAGTTTAAACCTTGCTTTCTTACATGATGAAATTGATGAATTAATTATCTTAATTGATAAATTATTTGGTAAGGATAATTTTGTAGAATCAATTAGTCTACTTGAAAGTTATAAATCTGATTAATAAGGTAAGGTGAATCGCCTATGAAAAAAGATGACCTATATGTGTTTTATAACAATATATCTAAAGAAATAAAAAATAACGAAGATAACGAACGTTATATGAAATATTTTTTTAATTATTTTTTGGCGGGCGATACATCCGTTTACCATAAAAGTATTGCTGAGTTTAAAAACTTTGATAATGAATGGATTGAAAAATTAGAAGAACTCCTTCCAAGTATTGATAAAATTATTAGTCAGCCTAAGTCAACACTTAGATATGATGAAGAAATAATTATCATTGAAAAAGCTAAAAAAGTAACTTCTACATCAATTCGTCACTTAGCTGCAAATTCACATTTAATCAAAGATATAGATGATAATGGCGATATAATTCCAAATAAAATCTTAACTGCAAATCCAGAAGTTGAGTATGGAATTTATGAAAATAGATTTATAATGACTTTAATAAACCGCTTAGTTACTTTTGTAGGTAATCGCTATGAAGTAATTAAGAGTAATATTCAGTCATACGAAAAGAAGCATATAAATTTAACTAGTAACTTTGACTTTAATAACAACAATGTCAATTTGAATATTGATATGGTTGTAAAAAGTGAAGCTGACGATTCAGAATTAAAGCAAAGAAATGAGAAATTATTCGCAAGGGTAACCAAACTTTTTCAAACAGTTCATGGTTTTTTAACTTCACCATTTATGCGTGAACTTGCTGGGAAGAAACCAGTTAAACCACCAATAATGAAAACAAATATTATCTTAAAAAACCCTGACTTTAGAAATGCATATAAACTATGGTTATTCTTAGATAAGTATAATGCTTTAGTTTATGATGTTGATGTACAAGAAAAAGACTTAGATTTAGATCCAAAGTTTGTTGCCAGTCTAAATGAGTTAGCATTACTATCATATGCTTATATTAGATATAACCAAGAAAGTCGTAAAGAAGAATATGCATCAAAGCAATCAGTTGAATATACTCGAAAAGCTACAAAAATAGTTAGGGTTCATCCTAAAGATGTTGTAGATAATCCTGATGCAATTGCAATGGAAGATAATACAATTAATGAATATTATCTTGACCAAAATCAAAAAATATTTAAGAAAACTTTACTTGACCTACTTGGGGATAATATTTCATATGAAGATGCACTTAAAACTGCAATGAAACAAACTTTAGATATCACAAATAGCTTATATAAGTCAGTGTTTGAACTAGACCCTCAACTTCGTAGTGAAGTAGAAAATATGTTTGCAAAAACTGACTTAGAAAAATCATTAGCTGAAGCAAAGAAAAAAGCAGAAATTGCAAAGATTATTCGTGAAACTAAAGAAGCAGACTTTAAAGAAACGATTGATCTTGAAAAACAACAACTTGAAATTATTCATGCAATTAGTAGTGAAATGCTTGAAAAAGCAAAGAGACGTAAGAAGAAGATTAAGGATGAAGTTGATAAAGTTAAAGTTGTTGTAGTTGATCAAGAAACTATTACTGATCCAGGCGAATTGAATGAAAGAAAAATCCAAGTTCTTAAAACAATTGAAAATCTTGCTCAATTGAAGAAAGATTTATATGAAGAACAAAAACAATTTAATGAAGAACTTGAAAAGATAGTTGATCAAGAATTAATTGCTGCTGAAAAAGAAAGAGCAAAACTTGAACGCGAAGAATTAAAGAGAAAGATGGAAGAAGAACGCGAACGTGCTCTTGAAAGAGAACGTCAAATGTATCGTGAAACTCGTGATAAGATTCGTGCTAAGTATAAGGAATTACAAGAACAAATTATTAGAGCTGAAGCAGAGCGTCGCAAAGCTGAAATTAAGAAACTTCAAGAACAATTTAGAATTCGTCGTGAAGAAGAGATAGAAAAACTAAAAGCAAAAGTGCAAAATATAGGATAATAATCAAATTAGTTTAAACTTTTGTATTTACTATTTATAAGTAGAAAACATTAAAAAATGAAAGCAAATACGATGCTTCATTTTTTATTATGGAGTTAAATTAACATGAAGAAGTTCAAAAAAATCGGAAATATAGTTTTATCAATTATTGCTGGTATACTATTAGTATTTTCACTAATAGTTTTAATAATTGGGATAAAAGCAAATCGAGAAGGAAAGATGCCGAATGTCTTTGGATATACTTATTCGGTTGTTTCTTCATCTTCAATGGTACCAACCTATGAGGTTGGAGATATTATAATCACCAAAAACATTAACTATGATGATGTTGAAGTTGAAGATATTATTGTTTTTTATTCACCAACGTTAGATAAATTTGTAGTACACAGAGTAATTGATATTAATGAAGATGGCTCATTTATAACCCAAGGTGATAACAATCCAAGTCCAGATAACGAGTATGTTTATGAGGAAAATTATATTGGGGTTGTAAAAGCAAAGATACCAAAGATTGGGACTTTGGTATTAGAAAATAGAAATATATTATTTATTATAGTTATCTCAATTTTTGCGTTTGTTATTATAGTAGAAATTGTAAATATTATAAAAAATATTAACGAAGACAGGAGACAAAAATTAGAAAAAGATTTGGAAGAAAAGTATGGAAAAATTAGTGAAGAAGACAACTAATATTGCTTTGACTTTTAGAGGAAATAGTTGTATAATTAAAAATACTCAAGAATGGGAATAACTTGAGAAATTCCTATGTAAAATAGGGGATTAATGAGGTGAATTTGTGAAAAAACAACGGACTATTACATATTTAATGAGCATAATCTTCTCAATTACTATTCTTGTTCAGGTAATAATTTTATTAATTCTTATATATTTTGGTAACCTACCTGAAAAGGTAAAAGACAATCCGAAGTTAATCGAAATTATAATTTTAATT
>DUVT01000194.1 GCA_012840905.1 Acholeplasmataceae bacterium | reverse complement strand
CATCAATAAACAACTCTTCAAAAAAAGTAAGTACTTTATTTATATCTTCTTCTTTTGCAATATCAATTATAAAAAAATAAAAATACTTATATTCAAATGGAAAAGGTATATTTGAAAAAAGATAATTCATTAACGTCTTTGATCTATTTGAATTAGTTAGAATATTCATAAAATCACCATAATTATTATATCATATCTAGATTATTATAGTAAAACCATTTATTTTCTTTAATGATTGTTTTATAAATGATATAATAATGTAAAGTAAAATATTTGTTTTTAAGAGAGGAAAAGATGAGAAGATTTTTAATTATTCCAATTTTACTATTATTTTCATTACTCTTGATTTCATGTAATCAAGATGAACCTACTTTAAAGGCATTAAATAATGATATAACAACTTATGTTGATGATGTTTTTGGCCTTCCGCTAGTATATGATGATGAAAAAGATTTAAATTATTCTTTTGATTATTCTTTTCTTGAAATAATTGGAAAGAAGTTTCGTGCACTTCAAAGTGGTGATACTAAAATAACTGTTAGTTATTTTGCTCACCCTGAAGTAAGTATAGAGTTTAAAGTAACAATTTTAAAACAAAAATCAATTTCCTACAAAGACTCACTTGTTGCATTAACAGTTGGCGAAGAGTTGGTTCTCGACTTGGAGCTAACATCTTTAACATATAATGAAATTGCATATGATTTATCAAATGAAGATGTTGTTAGTATTATTACAACAAACCAAAAATTTAAAGTTAAGGCTGTAAGTGAAGGCTTTACTAGAATGACAATTTATAATGTTGATGATAAAAATATAAGTTTTGAGCTTAATATAAATGTTCAACCTGATGGTGAAATTATCTTATATACTAGTTCAGTATCTTTATATTTAGATGAATCTGAAAAATTGCCGATTCAGCTAAAAAATATAAACTATGAAGATTTAGAGTTTGAAATTGAAAACCCTGATATTCTTACAATATTTAATAATTACATTATCCCTGAATCTATTGGTACTACAGAAGTAAAAATTACTTATAAGAAAAACCCAAGTATTCATAAAACTGTTACTGTATATGTAGAAAAGCCAGCATATACTATATATGATTATGAATATTGGCTTGAACAATTAGATCCTAAATATGATCCAAAAGCTTTAATTTTAACATCCGAAGAAATTAATCACTTAAACAATCATATCTTAAGTGACTATAGTAGAACAAAAGTTATTGATATCTTAACTCAACCAACAACTTTATCAAAAACATATGTACAAGGATTAATCCAAAATTACTCAAATATAAATACATATACTGTTTATAATGATGGAAAAGCTCTAACAAGTGCAGAAAAACAAGCAATTTTATCAAATCGTAACCTAGAAAATATTCCTGCAACAATTAATGTTAGCTATGGCATTATTAGTGAGTTTGCTGCAGTAAGAAGTTATCCTACACATTATTATTCTGAAACGTACTATTTAGACCGTTTCCAAGAGACTGCATTTAATGTTGGTGATGGTGTATTAATATATCATTATAGTAGCGACAATAAATGGGCGTTTGTACAAGGACATAACTATAATGGATGGGTAGAAGTTAGTAAAATCGCTCTTTGTAGTTATCAAGAGTTTAATTCATTCTTAAATGATCCTAACTTTATTATTGTAACTAGTGAAAGACTTAACATAAATAATGTAGCTGTAAGGATGGGGCAAAGAATACCTTTCACCTATGCTGACAATGATTACTATTATTTAAGATTCCCAACAAAAGATGAATTAGGAAAACTAGAAGTTAAAACTATTCAACTAGCAAAAACAGAAGATGTTCATGAAGGCTATCTTCCATATACAATTGAAAACCTCTATAAGCAAGCATTTAAATTACTTGGAATTGAATATAGTTGGGGTGATAAATTGATTGATGGTCGAGATTGTTCCTCTACATTAAATTCCATCTTCACTACTTTTGGAATTAAAATGCCGCGTAATACATCTAATCAAAGCAATATTCCAAACTACTCAGAAAAAGTATCAAACTTAACAGTAAATGATATAAAAGAAAAATATCATCCAGGTACATTTACTTTTTCACCTGGCCATGTACTTATGTATCTTGGTGAAGATGAATTCGGAAATATTTATGCAATTCATAACACAAACGATAGTTCTAAAGGCGCTCCAGGTTGTAGAATACAAACTTATGCATCCTATGGAGCAAATAAAATAAATGCTATAACAACTTTATATAACAATGAAGGATAGATCTAAACGATCTATCCTTTTAATTTTCTAATATTTTTAAAATTATTACACTCATATCATCAAGTGTCTTGCTTTTTGTTTTTCTTGCATAATTTAAAATTTCATATGTGATCTTTTGTGGGGATAAGTGTATAATCCCTTTGATATACGCTTCTAAATCTTTCTCATCTATAATATTTTCAAATATACCATCACTTGCCATTACGATTACATCATCTTTTTTTATTTTATATTTTTTTGCTTCAATAATTTCTTCTATTCCAAACGGTAAGCCTTCATTTTCTATTTTTTCATATGTTCCATTACTGTGGAAAATATAGCTAGATGCTGCTCCCATCTTATAAAATAGTGCTTCACCTTTAGTTCTATCTATTTCTAAAAAATCTAGCGTTGAATATTTTTCTAGGTAGTCTTGAATAAAATAAAATGTATTTAATATTTGTAGGGCTGTTTCAGTAGTAAGGGTTGTTTTTGTTATTTCATCAACTAACTTTAAAGTGCTAGCTGATTCTTGGTTTGCAACATATCCTTTTCCCATACCATCACTAATCGCAGCAATGAGTTTTGCATTATTTAAGTTTTTAATTAAATAATTATCACCACAAATATTATTTCCTTCTTGTGCTAACATACCATAACCATATTCAATTTCAAAATTTAATTTTGGAACGATTGTAAAATAGGTTCTGCCTTTTGTTGCATTTTTAAATATACAAGTTACTTTATCTGCAATATAAATATTGCATATTTCCTCTACAATCCCCTTAATCTGTTTAAAGTTTTCACCCTTAATACCAACCTCAATTAAAAAATCATGCTTTGTTATTTTCTTTGGTTCAAAAATACACACATTAAATCCATAATCATTTAAGCCGCGATATATTTTATTAAAGATTTCATAATCAAGTTCACTTTTCAGGGCATTATCGACACTGAATTGTCTTAGGATATTAGTAAAACCATTCATTTGCGCTACTAATGTATTCGTCTTTGTATTTGAGTTTGCTATATTTAGGCGTTCATTAATTAGTATACTACTTTTTCTCATCTCAACTATATAAGGACAACTCTTAAAAAAACTAATTGCATCAGCATCTCTTAATTCATAATCACTACGTTTTGAATACATAATTAAATTTTTAAAAAAGGTATAAAGTTTTCCTTTATTTTTTGAAAAACATTCTTTTCTTACATAACAGCCTTCACAATAATATTGCATTAAGCTATTTATACCTTCACTTAATTTTTGAGTATATTCTTTTGATTCAGAAAAGTCACGAGAGAATAGATCTAGAAAACTTGCAAAAGCTATAATTTCATGGTTTGCATTTTCCATCGCCTGAGTATATGCACCTTTTACAATCTCCTCGCTTGAATATTTACTTATAATTGTTGACTTAACTAGTTCAAAGAAAATAGCTAGTCCAATAGTTACTTGTAAATAAATAACGTTAAATAAGTCAATGTTTGTTGCCCAACCAAGTAAACAAAAACTAATTAATGCAGCTGGTGCATAGATTGATGGAAACAAATAAAACGCACTTACAAAAGGAATTAATAGAGCTTCTTCTATTTTAAATATAAATCTTAAGAAAAACATATTTATTAAACTGTAAAAAACAGAATGGAATGGATAGTTATTTTTTGATAAATACATTGAAAAATATATACTAACAAAAACACATAGTTGAATATTTCCAATTTTGATTATTGTTGCACCAATAACAGCGGCTATTGCCATTATAACTTCATTATAAGCAAAATTTCTCGTTTTACTTTCACTAATTAAAGCACCTTCTAAGTTATAACAAAAATAACCATAAAGTACTGTAGCTATTAAACTAAAAATTAAGTTTATTAATAGATTATTTATACTTGGATATTTATAGATCATAATTCCAAGAGTTAAGACAAAAATAAAGAGTAAATTAAATTGGATTTTTTCTCCCCTAGTAATTAACATAAAAACAATTATTAAACCAAGAACTATCCCAAGTTCAAGCAATAGTTTATTATTAAACCAAAACATTGCAAGCAAACTAGCAGGTACAATTAATAACATATTTTTACTATTATTGAAAACCAAAAAACAAACAATTGGTATATATAACGTAAATGAAAAGTTATACTGACTAGTCAGCACAGTAAAAAAACTGACAATTAATATATTTAAATATTTATTCATTTCCCCTTACACCTCGTACGAATAATTGTACTCTATAAATAATGAGAAATTTGTAAAATGGTGAAAGAAAAAATATATATCAATTAATTTATCCATATTTGTATGTTATAATTGAATACTAAGGAGAATTTTTATGATTACAAAAACCATCAATCTGGAAACTTCTAGGCTCTTAATTAGAAAAATCCAAAAATCTGATGCAAAAGCAATGTATACTAATTGGGCAAGTGACCCAGAAGTTACAAAATACTTAAATTGGAAAACTCATGAAAATCTTAACACTACAAAAGAAGTTATTTATTCTTGGCTAAAACAATATGACAACGACTACTTTTTCCAATGGGGAATTGAATATAAAGAAAATAAAGAACTAATTGGAACTATTAGCCTTTTTGATTTTAGAAATAACTCCCTCGAAATTGGTTATTGTCTTGCGAAAAAATATTGGAATCAAGGAATTATGAGTGAAGTATGTAATAAAGTAATTGATTTTGCATTTAATGATGTTAAGGTTGATTTTCTACGAGCTAAACATATTGAAGACAATATTGCATCAAGAAGAGTACTAGAAAAATGTGGTTTTATTTTTACAAGACTTACATATGAATTCGTCCCATCACTAAATAAATACTTTAATTTAGTAAATTACATTCTTTTAAGGAGGAGTTTAGATGAAACTATTTTCGTGGAACGTTAATGGACTTAGGGCTGCAACTAAAAAGGGATTTTTAGATTTCTTTCATGAAGTTGATGCTGATATTTTTGCTATTCAAGAGACTAAAATGCAAGAAGAACAAAAAGAATTTGATTTAGAAAATTACTATGAATATTGGAATTGTGCAGATAAGAAGGGCTATTCAGGTACCTTAATTTATACAAAACATAAACCATTAAATGTTATTTATGGAATTGATGGAGAAAAGTATAATGATGAAGGAAGATTAATAACCCTTGAATATGAAAAGTTCTATTTTGTAACAGTCTATGTTCCAAATTCACAAAGAGAATTAACACGTTTAGATTATAGAATGATTTTTGAAGATGAGTTTAGAAATTATTTAGTTAAATTAGACAAAGAAAAACCAGTTATAGTCTGTGGGGACTTAAATGTTGCTCATACTGAAATAGACTTAAAAAATCCTGATGCTAATCAAAAAAATGCTGGTTTTACAATCGAAGAAAGAACAAAATTTCAAAAGCTTTTAGATGCAGGTTTTACAGATACCTTTAGATACCTATATCCAGATACAATAAAGTATACTTGGTGGAGTTATATGTTTAAAGCAAGACAAAATAATATTGGCTGGCGTATTGACTATTTTTTAATTTCAAACAGATTAAAAGATGCATTAGTTGATGCAGAAATCCATACTGATATCTTAGGAAGCGATCATTGCCCTGTATCCATTGAAATAAAATTATAATATAATTATAAACACAACATTTAAACATTATGCTATAATGAATAAAAGACATATTTGGTGATTATATGGGAAAAGGCAAACTGATTAATCTTAAAAAAATATATATACTTCCATTAGTTATTACAACTATAATTACACTTGTTCT
>DUVT01000193.1 GCA_012840905.1 Acholeplasmataceae bacterium | reverse complement strand
TTATTGTCTTTATTCCAATCTTAGTATTTATTTTTGTTTTAAGCGATGAGATTATTATTTTATATGCAAGTGGTAAATATAATGAAAGTATTACACCACTTAAATACTTTTCGCTTGTAATCTTTTTAAATGCAACTACCTACTTACAAAGAGAAGGAGTACTTTATGTTTTTGAAAGAGAAAAGTATATTATTAAGTTTAATTTGATTGCTGGGCTAATTAATATTATTAGTAATTTAATTCTATATTTTTTAGGATTATTCACCCCAACAACTGCAATTATTACACTTGGAATTTCGTTTTTCTTTTTAACTGTAATAATGAGGATAAATGTAAAACGGGAAGTTAATGAGAAGATTAAATTAATTGATCTACATACAATAAAATATTTTGGCTTTAGTTTAGCAGTTGTTTTAATTAATTTTTTTATAGGATTATTCATTAGTAATATGTTAATTAAGTTAGGATTAGTTTTAATAGTATTTTTTATCATTTATTTAATTCTTTTAATGATAAGTAAAGATAAAATATTATTAATAAATTATAAGATAATTAAGGAAAAGTTTATTAACAAAAAATCTAAAACATAATCAAGTTCCTATTTCATATAATTAAATTAGGAGTAGGAGTAAGATTATGAATAAAATAAATTATAAAAGTTTTGCTTTTCATTTGCTAGTACCAATAATGTTATTATTTATTATTATAATGTTAGTTCCTGATTATGGTTCTTATTATAATAATTTAGCTAAACCTTTTCCTGTTTTAGAGAGTTTCATATTTTTTGGGATATATGCGATTACTTATTTTATTTTTGGTTTAGCTGCCTATTTTGTAGATGAAGAAGAAGGTGAACATAAAAAAGCCTTTAATTATTATTACATTAGTATGTTTATGAATTTATTATATATTCCCATCACCTTTGGAACAAGATCCCTTCTAGTCGGATTTTTATGGTCTTTTTTATTAATAGTCTTTATTTTCTTAACTTATAAAGAGTTTAGAAAGATTAATAAATTAAGTGGGAAATTATTTATTATTTATTTTGTTGTTGCAAATTTCATTACATATTATTCATTTATGTTGTTTTTACTAAATCGTTAAAATCTGTATTATCTAGATACGGATTTTTTCTTTTTGAAGTCAAAATATTCCTTGTAAACGTATACATTATATGTTAAAATATGGTTGAAAATAGAGATTATATTTTTTATAAGGAGAAGACTAAATGCGTTCAGATATTGAAATTATCAATGATTCCAAAATGGTAGAGATTAAGAAGTTGGTAGAAAAATATGATATCCTAGAAGATGAATTAATACCTTATGGGAAGTATATTGCGAAAGTGGACTTTCCAATATATAAGCGCCTAGAAAACAAAAAGGATGGGAAACTTATTTTAGTTACTGCTATTACGCCGACTCCGGCTGGGGAAGGTAAATCAACAACAACAATTGGTTTAGTTGATTCATTAAATAAACTAGGTTATAACACAATTGGATGTATTCGTGAACCTAGTTTAGGCCCGGTTTTTGGAGTAAAGGGTGGAGCTGCTGGTGGAGGATATGCACAAGTTAACCCAATGGTTGATTTGAATTTACATTTTACAGGTGATATTCATGCTATTACAACTGCAAACAACTTGGTTAGTGCA
>DUVT01000192.1 GCA_012840905.1 Acholeplasmataceae bacterium | reverse complement strand
TTCATTACTTTAACAGTTCAAGTATTACCTGAAACTGCAAGACAAGAAGTTTTATGGTCTTCAAGTGATGATAGCATTGCTACAGTAAACGCTCAAGGTAGAGTTACTGGTATTAGCGAAGGTATTGTAATAATTACTGCAACTTCAGTAGCTGATCCTGAAATTACTGCTGATTATCAAGTTAGCGTTATTGAACAAGACGACACTGTTGAAGTTCAAGATCCATCAGATATTATTATCACAGGTGAAAATCAAATAGTTGTTGGATTCTCAGTATACTTACTAGCAGATGTTTTACCATATGGTGCATCACTTAATGTATTCTGGTCAAGTAGTGATGAGAGTGTAGCAGTAGTTGATGAAGGTGGAAAAGTTACTGGAATTTCAGAAGGTAAAGCAGTTATTACAGTTGTAAGTGCTCGCGATACTAGTATTAAAAAGAGTATGGAAATTACTGTATTACCATATATAGATTTTCCTGATGTTCCTAATTTACAAGGATATACTGTTACAATCCTAACAGACCAAGGGCGTATCCATGAATATTATCCATTTGATCCTGATTATATTCCAAGTGATAAATATGCTCGTATGTCTGCTTGGGAAGCAGTAGAAGCTAGATTTAATGTGAAATTTGAATTTGGAGAATATCCAGATCAAGCAGCTTGGGGTTCACCAAGAGCTACATGGATTAATGAAAATGCAGCTAAAAATACTCATACTGCCGATATGGTTATTATGAGTACACAATTCTTACACACTTTAGTAAGTGCTGGTTCAATTGTAGATGTTACTGAGTTTTATGAAACTTATGGAAGAGGTCAATTACCACCTGATTTACGTCAAATGGGTACATATAAACAAAAATTATATACATTACCTGCTGACTTACCAGGAGGAATTTATGTTGACCAAGGTTTATTCTATAACGTAAACTTAGTTGAAAAATATGATTTAGATTCGCCTGCTGTTTTATTCAACCGTGGTGAATGGACATATTCACGCTTCTTACAATATGTAGAAGATGCAAATTCTGTATTAGCAGAAGATGAAACAGTTTTAAGTGGTAGCCCAACTCTATATTGGATGGGTATGTCACATGCAGCTGGTGTTAAATTAATAGATACAAATAACTTAACTGTTAACTTTAGAAATGCTTATGCACGTCAAGCAGCGCAAACATTACGTCAAGCATATCTAATTAGTTGGGGCGATGTTAACGTTGATGAACACGTAACATCATTCCAAGAAGGTAAATCAATCTTCCAAAGCGGTGAGTTTTGGTTCCCTAAAGACTCAACGCGTTTTGCTGCAGATATGTGGGGCGAAAATACTCGCTTTGGTTATGTTCCATATCCAAGACCTGATAACCTAACTAAGTCTGAAACAAGAACTAACTTAGGTGTAGGTCCTGCATATATGATGTTAACAGGAGTTGCAAATCGTCCTGCTTATGTAACAAATGAAGCAATATATCGTGCTTGGACTGAAATCGTTCATGGTTCAATAATCAATATTCAAAATGATCCAGAGTTTGATATTGATGTTACTATGAAACGTACAGCAGCATTCAAACTTGATGAAGATGCTTCCTTAGAAGCAATTGCCTTCTTCAAACGTGATAAATTATTATACGATCCAATTATTTACGGAGTTGTGGGTTATGCACAAATGATCCCTAACTTCGATCCAGTAGTTACTGAAGGTCGTGATTACTTTGAAGCTGTTGATTCTGTTTACAGTATATTCTATACAACCTTACTTGAATTATATGGTTAAAAATATTAATCCTCATAAATATAATTATTTATGAGGATTTTTTTAAAAGGAGAAATATGAAAATAAAGTTTTCTAAATATCATGGTTTAGGTAATGATTTTATAATTATAAATAAATTAGATGGTCTTGATTATTCTAGGCTAGCAAAAGAAATATGTAACAGAAACACAGGAATTGGTGCAGATGGCTTGATAGTAGTAATAGATGATCCGCTTACAATGCTCTACTATAATCAAGACGGAAGTAGTGGTTCTATGTGTGGAAATGGACTAAGATGTTTCGGAAAATATGTAGTAGATAATAAAATTATTAAAAGTAATTCATTTTTAGTTAATACCCTTGCAGGCGAGTATAATGTGGAAATAAACGCTGAAATTGTTAAGTCAAAATTTCCGTATTCGTTAGACTCTAAAATTATGAAAATTGATACAAATTTACCTAAATTTTTAAACGAATTAGTCTTAAATACAAAAGTTAATGCAATTTATACAGGCACAGATCATTTAGTTGTGTTTATAGAAGATGTAAATTCAATTAACGAAGAATATGCAAAAGCACTTCATAATCATAAGCTATTTACAAAAAAAATAAATGTTAATTTTGTAAAGGTTAAAAATCGAAGTGAGTTAGAGATAAAAACTTATGAACGTGGTGTAGGTTTTACACTAGCATGTGGTACTGGAGCTGTCGCATCATTTATAATTTCTAGACTTTATAATTATGTAGATTCTAAAATCGAAGTAAACTATGTGGTAGGTAAATTAGTAATAGAAGAAATTAACGGTGAAGTCTATGCAAGTGGTCCAGCAGAAAAGGTTGCAGAAGGAATTTTCTATTATAAATATAATTGAAAATAAGGCAAAATCAATTAAAATTTCAGTTGATTTTGCTTTTTTTTATTAAATGTGAATAAAAATTTTCTTGACATTCAATTTTCCAACTTTTATAATAGGACTTGGGGTGAAATAATATTATGATTGGGCTAGATGAAAAAAACTTGTCTTTTTTTATTCATGAGCTTAGGAGTCCGATAAGTACGCTGCTGGGCATAATCGAGGAAGTAAAATCGCAATTAGATCCTGATATACAGGTGATTAAATCGATTGAGAAAATTGAAGATGTTGCATCTTATATGTTGTCACTAAGTAATAACTATTTAGAAATATCCAAAATGAAAGTGCTTGTATTGTGTCTAACGAAAGGCCATTCCATTTTCGAGATATTATTAATTACGTAGTCAGTGTGTTTAATTTTCAATTTAGTTTAAAAAACATTGAATTTACAAAAAAAATTAATTATTTAGACTTAGTTGTTAATGGTGATTGTATAAAAATAAAACAAATTTTGATCAATTTACTTTCAAACAGTTTTAAATACACTCCTAATTATGGAAAGGTTAGCTTAGAGTGTGAAAGTAAAAGTATTAGCGAAGATGAAGTAGAGTTTAAAATAATTGTTGAAGATAATGGAATAGGAATGAGTAAAGAGTTCTTAAAGAAAGTTTTTGACCTTTATGCATGTGAAAGAAATGAAGTAGTACCTAAAGGAACAGGTTTAGGATTGTTTATCATTCATAATAATATTGAAAGTTTAAATGGTACAATAAAAATAGATAGTAAAGTAAATCATGGAACAAAAATAGAAATAAAATTTCCTTTGAAAATCCATAAGGAAAAATATAACTTTTCTAGAAAGCGAATATTAATTGTTGATGATTGTACAATAACTAAAAGTATAATAGCAAGTTATTTAGAAAGTACCGGAGCAAAAATTGAGTTTGCTTCGTGCGGTGAAGAAGGACTTGAAAAATTTATAAATTCAAGACCGAATTACTATCAAGTAATTTTACTAGATAATAATCTTGGTAAACTTGAAGGTGAAATTGTTGCGAAACGAATAAGAAGTCAAAAAAGAAATGATGCAAAAAAAGTTAAAATAATCGGTATTTCTGCTAGCAGCTATGAAAAAGATATTAATCGTTGCTTAAATGCAGGAATGGATAACTATTTAATCAAACCATTAAATAAATATAATTTACTTAATGTCATATCTAACTAAACTCCTATTTATAAAGCCCAAGTTGTGTTTTTACATAACTTGGGTTTTATTTTAAGCAGACAAAATTTCCTAAAATTCGAGGTAATTTTTT
>DUVT01000191.1 GCA_012840905.1 Acholeplasmataceae bacterium | reverse complement strand
TACTTTAAGAGTTTCCCTAAGTGCTGATCCAGTTGAAGAAGTAAAAGTTGCAAAAGAAATCCTAGCATCCTTAGGGTTATATAAAAAACCAACTTTAATTTCTTGTCCAACTTGTGGAAGAATTCAATATAATATGCTTGAAATTGTTGATGAAATCGAATTATTTCTTGAACAATTCTCTAATACAGATCTAAAAATTGCTATAATGGGTTGTGCAGTTAATGGGCCAGGTGAAGCAAGAGATGCTGATATCGGTATCGCTGGCGGAAGAAATGGTGCATTATTATTTAAAAAAGGTGAAATTATAAAACGCCTTGAACAAACTGAAATAGTTGAAACTTTAAAAAATGAAATTTATAATTTGATAAATGATAAAAATTAAAATAACCAAGCCATAATCATAATAAATGATTTGCTTGGTTTTTTTATGTAAAAAGGTTGTTTTAAAAAACAACCTTATTTTATATCAACTACATCGTAGCCTACATCTTCTACTGCATTAATTAATGCTTTATCATCATATTCTTTTGATAAAGTTACTTTTGCAAGTTTATTATCTAAATCAACTTCTGCAGTAACACCATCTAATTTATTTAGAGCCTTCTCAACTCTCATTTTACAATGATTACAATTCATACCTTCAATATATAATGTTTTATCCATAATTAAAACCTCCGTAATTATTTTAACAAATAATCATTAATTTTATTACTAAAATGCTTTACTCGTCATCTTCTTCTTCAGATCCAGGAAGTAATACTTTTGTGTAATCGGTGTATGCTGCAACATTTTTAAGTGTTCTTTGAATTTGACGAGTTCTAGTTCCAACTAATTTGTCTAAATCTTGATTAGCTTGATTAATTCTTTTCTGAGCAGATTCTAAGACTGTACCGAATTTTTCAAATTCTGTTTTTACTTTTGCAAGTGTATCCCAAACCTCACTACTTCTCTTTTGAATTGCTAGGCTTCTAAAGCCCATTTGAATAGAGTTTAGAAGTGCAGCCATTGTAGTTGGACCTGCTATATTAATTTTATAATTTCTTTGAAGTTCTTCTACCACTCCCAATTTTACAACCTCAGCATATAATCCTTCAATTGGTAAGAACATAATCGCAAACTCGGTTGTGTTTGGAACATCAATATATTTAGTACTTATGTCTTTTGCAAACTGTTTAATCTTATTGCTTAAATCTTTTTTAACTTTTTCTATTAAAGCAACATCTGCTTGTTCGTAAGCATCAAGTAATCTTTCATAATCTTCTAGTGGGAATTTCGAGTCAATTGGTAAATATACCGGATCACCATCACCAGGCAATTTAATAGCAAATTCTACACGATCCTTACTTCCGCGTTTTGTTGCGAAGTTAGTTTCATATTGTTCAGGAATTAATATTTCTTCTAATATGTTTGCTAATTGTATTTCACCAAGTGTACCCCTTGTTTTTACATTCATTAAAACTTTCTTTAAGTCACCAACACCTGTAGCTAAACTTTTCATTTCTCCAAGACCTTTAGTAACACGTTCTAGACTTTCACTAACTGTCTTAAAGGATTCAGAAATACGTTTATTTAGAGTAGATTGTAATTTCTCATCTACAGTTTGACGCATTTCTTCTAATTTCTTTGCGTTATCTTCGTTGATTTTATTTAATGAAGTATCAATCGTATCTCTAACTTTACCAAGACGATTTTCAATTGATTCTCTTAATGTATTTATAGAATTTTCTACAGATTTTCGAATATTTTCCAATTTTTGTTCAATTTCTAAATTAGCTTTAACTTGTGATTCATTAATTTGTTTTATTAACATTTCGACATTTTGGGAAAATTGTTTATTTTGTCTTTCCTGACTCTCAGAATGGACATTGAATATTTTTGAAACTATATTTGTTAAAGTGTCATATTCTGCTTTAATACTATTAATTATATCCCCTTTTAATAAATTTAAGTTCTCTTGAGAAGAATTATCATCTTTTTTCTTCATAGTAGTAATTAATATATAGATTAATAAAACTACTATAACAATAAATATCCCAAGAAAAACCCAATCAATTGCTCTCATTTTATTCTCCCTTCATTATTTTTTCAATTAAATCTTTATCAAACTTACCTTCTCTAATCATTGCTATTTCATATTTATAAGGAGGATAATCCTTATCTTCACCTTTTACATAAGGTGTTTCTAATATTTTTGTTACATTTTTAAATCTTTCGTCCAAAACAAATTTCATAAGGGTATCAAAACCGATATTACCAAAACCAAAGTTTTCATGACGATCTTTACGTGCTCCTCTAACATTTTTAGAATCGTTTAAATGTAAAACTTTAATCTTGTCTAAACCAATAGTATTATCAAACTCTTTTAAAACACCTTCATAATCATTTACTAAGTCATAACCTGCATCATGAGTATGACAAGTATCAAAACAAACTACTAAACGATCAGAACCAACTGTTTCAATTAGATATTGTAAGTGCTCAAATTTGTAGCACAATTCTGTTCCTTTACCTGCCATAGTTTCTAAAGCAATTGAAACATTTGTGTCTGTAGTATTTTCTAAAATCTCTTTTAGACTTTTTACTATATTTTCTAATCCTACTTCTTCTCCCATTTTTACATGAGCACCTGGATGAAGAACAATATATTTTGCACCAACTTTATCAGTAGCAATAATTTCTTTTGAAATAAACTCAACAGCAAACTTTCTTTTTTCTTCATCACTTTGTGCTAAGTTTACAATATATGGAGCATGAACAATAATATCTTCTAGATTAATATTATTTTCTTTTAAGAGTTCATGCATCATAGGGATATTTAGGCGTTCAATTTCTTTCCTACGCGTATTTTGCGGTGCACCTAAATAAACCATAAAACAATTTGCATTGTAGCTTAGTGCTTCTTCAACACTACCAACAAGCATTTTGTCCCCACTATTCCCAACATGTGATCCTATTTTCATTTTTTTCTTGCCTTTCTACGATATATTTCTTCGATTTTACTTCTTTTCATTTTTCTAAGAGTTTTTTTAATGTGTTCCTTACGTTTCTTTCGATAACCTGGTTTTACTTTCTTTGGAAGTGGGATGGATTTGTGAACTAATTCTTCAACTTTTAATCTATCTTTAGCTTTAGTTCGGATACGATTTCGTTCTTTCATATCTACTAGTTCACCATTTTTAATTTCCATATAAGTACATGATAAACCTTTAGCTTCTAACTTATTAAGATATAGATCATCATCAAAATCATAAAATGAAATTGACGTTCCGGTTAAATCAAGTCTACCAGTTCTTCCACTTCTATGAATAAAGAATTCTAAATCATTTGGTAATTCAAAGTTAATTACATGACTTACACCAATAATGTCTATTCCTCGAGATGCAATATCACTTGCAACAACATATTGGAATTCACCATTTCTAATTCTTCTTAAAATTTGTTTTCTTTGTCTTGGTTGTAAGTCCCCTGTTAAAACACCAACTTTAAATCCATTAGCACCTAAATTCTTTGCAACTTCATCAACCATAACTTTGGTATTTGCAAAAATTAATGCTAAGTATGGTGTAACAATATTAAGTAATTCAACAAGTAAATCATGCTTGTTTTTATTTTTTGTAGGTATGAAAATGTGTGTTATATTTTCATGTGTTATATTTTTATCAGTTAAGTCAACAATTTCAAATTTAGAAATATATTTATTTAAAAATATTACTAATTCATGAGGAATTGTTGCACTAAAAGCTAAAGCTTGGAAGTCATCAGAAAAACGTGCAAAAATGCTATCTAGTTCAACTAACTCACTTGATTCAAATACCATATCTGCTTCATCTACAACAACTGTTTTTGCAGTATGTATTTTTAATAAGTTAGTATCAATCGCTAAGTCTTTAATTTTACCGATTGTACCAATAACAATTTGTGGTTGTGAGTTTTGAAGTCTAGCAATTTCGTTTTCTCGATCAGTTCCCCCAACATAAGTTCTGACATCAATAAATTCCTTACTAAATTTTGTGATCTTTTGAGTTTCTTCATAAATTTGAAATGCAAGTTCGCGTGTTGGTACAATTATAACAGATTGCACTTCTTTATCGCTAGTTACATTATTTAAGATCGGTATTAAGAAAGCATGAGTCTTTCCAGTACCAGTCTTACTTTTTACAATCACATTTTCATCATTTAATACTTTAGGAATAACTTCATCTTGAACCTCTGTTGGTTCTTTAAACTTAAGTTCAGCTAAAGCTTCATATATAAAATTTTTAAAATTATAATTTTCAAACATGCATAATTTCCTTTCCATTCGCTATTGGATAATTTGCATCTACCAATTCAACTTTTACCATTTCATTTTGTTTTGCAGTGTTCGTTTTAAACATTACATTAATATAATTTCCAGAATGACCATAAGCAATCCCATTTTGTACCTTTTCTACAATAACATCTAATGTCTTTCCTATAAACTTCTCTCTATATTTAGTAGCTTTTTCTTTACTAAGGTTAATTAATTCATTTGTTCTAAATTTTTTGGATAAATTATCTACTTGTTCTGGAAAATTATATGCTCTTGTATTTGGTCTTTTTGAATATGGGAAGACATGCATATCGCCATAATCGATTGAATCAATAAATTGGTATGCACTTTCAAAATCTTCATTAGTTTCACTTGGAAAACCAACCATTACATCTGTAGTGATATTTGCATCTGGAAATATTTTGCGAATCTTTTGAATCTTCTCAAAGTATTCTTCTCTTGTATACTTACGATTCATTTTCTTTAATATTTTGTTAGTTCCAGCTTGAAGTGGAACATGGAAATGATCGCAGAACTTGTCCTTATGTTCACTTATAAACTTTAATAACTCATCAGTTACTTCAGTCATTTCGATACTTGAAATACGTATTCTAGGTAAGTTAGGAATATTCTTTACAAGTTCTTTTAATAAATCAACTAATAAAAATTTATCTAAATCCTTTCCGTATGCACCTGTATTAATTCCAGTTAAAACTATTTCTTTCATACCATTATCAGCAAGGTGTTTAATCTCTTTTACTACATCTTCTGGTAACCTACTTCTAACTCTTCCTCTAGCATATGGTATAGCACAATAACTACAGAAGTTATCACAACCATCTTGGATTTTAATAAACCCTCTAGTTTGGTTAGTGTAACGTTTAACTTTGATTTCTTCGTATTCTTTTGGTTTACTCATATCTTCTACTAGAAACTTAGGATTTTTATTTTTTAATACATCAACTACCAAATCATAAAGTAGATGACGATTATTAGTTCCTAGGATAATATCTACACCTTCAATTTCTTTAACTTGTAATGGATTCAATTGAGCATAACATCCCATTACTGCAACAACAGCATTTTTATTTCTTTTTACTGCTTGACGGATTGCTTTTCTACTTTTTGAATCCGATGTGTTTGTAACTGTGCAGGTATTTATAATATATACATCAGCTTCATCTTGAAAATTTACAAGTTTAAAGCCATTATCCATAAATTGATTTATTATTGCTACTGATTCATATTCATTTACTTTACATCCTAATGTTTGATAACTAACTCTCATATCTTCTACAACTCCAATTCATAACTAATTGCACTCATTATATATAATGGTGCTGTTTCTAAACGCAAAATTCTTGGTCCTAAACCAACTGAAATAAAACCTAATCTATCAAGTTTATCAACCTCTTCAGTAGTAAATCCTCCTTCTGGACCAACAATAACAAGAACTTTTTTATTTTTAAAACTCGGGATAATTGATTTAAATTTATTTTTTGAGTTTTTAGCTAAATCTTCATAAGCATAGACTAAATAATCATAGTCATCTATATTATCAAGTAATTGATTAAATTTTATTGGTTCATGAATCTTCATTAATTTGGTTCTTTTTGATTGCTCACTTGCCTCTTTTACTATCATCTCAAGTCTATTTTGCTTATAATTGACATTTTTATTTAATCGAACTACACTTCGATTCATTTCTACTGGAATAAAATTACTTGCTCCTAGTTCGGTAATTCTTCTAATTACTTCTTCAATTTTACTAGTTCTAGTTAAACCAAGAGCAATAGTAATATCAGTTTTAAGTTCTACATCAACTTCTAACTTATCTATTAAACTAAATAAAACTGAGTTCTTTTTAAACTCAAGTAGTTTTGCAGTATAGACATTCTGAATTTCATCACATATTTCTACTATAACAGCAATTTTCATACGCATTACGTTTTTTATATGATGAAAATCTTGATCTACTATTTCTACAATTCCTTTATTTATTTGTCTATTTGAAACAAAATATCTTTGCATATTAACACCACTTTATATAGTATATTATACATTATTTACCCTTTTTAGTAAAGCATAGCAAATATTAAGTTTTTAAATCAAAAATAGTCTTTTGTTTTCCAAAAGACTATTTTTTTTGTTTTGCTAGTTTTTAAAAAATTTCTTTATTTTATCAAAGACTGAATCTTGTTTTAAATCAGTTTTTGCAATCTTTTTGAATAACTCTTTTTGTTCATTTGTTAACTTAGTAGGAGTTACTACATTAACTATTACATACTGATGCCCTGTTCTACCAGTTCTTTCATTATGGATTCCCTTATTTGAAAGTTTAAACTTTGTACCAGTTTGAGTGCCTGCAGGAATTTTTAAATTAACATTTCCAGTTAATGTAGGTACTTCTACATTATCACCAAGTGCAGCTTGAGTAAATGTTATTGGCAGTTCTAAAATAATATCTAAACCATCGCGGATAAATATTTCATGTGGTTTTACTGTAACACTCACATATAAGTCACCGCGTGGACCACCTTTAACTCCTGCTTCACCATGGCCTGTTAATTTAAATCCTTGACCATCATCGATTCCTGAAGGAATTTTAACTCTAATCTTAGATAATTTTTTAACTCTTCCTTCTCCGCCACAAGATTTACATTTATTTTTAATTATTTCACCTGAGCCATTACATGTAGAACATGTTGTCTCAGTTTGAACTCTACCGAAGAAGGTGTTTTGTTCAATGATGACACGGCCACGGCCACGACAATTTGGACAAACCGATACATCATTTTTACTTTCAGCACCTAAACCACTACAAGTAGAACATGTATCGTACTTATTAATTTGTAATTCTTTTTCTACACCAAATGCAGCTTCTTCAAAAGTGATAGTAATTCTAGTTCTTAAATCAGCTCCACGATTACTTCGTTTAGTGGATCTAGTGCTTCCACCACCAAACATCGAAGATAATATATCTTCAAAGCCGCCAAAGCCACCGAAGTTAAACCCATCAAACGCAGAACCAAAACCAGAACCAAAGTTAGCTCCTTGGTGTCCAAATTGGTCGTATTGTTCACGTTTAACTGGATCACTTAATACTTCATAGGCTTCTTGAACTTCTTTAAACTTTTCAGCCGCATTTTCTTCTTTACTTACGTCAGGGTGATATTTTTTAGCTAAAGTACGGTATGCTTTTTTAATTTCATCTTCAGTAGCGTTTTTAGATACCCCTAATACTTCATAATAATCTCTTTTGGCCATAGTTATCTCTTTCTAATTATTAATCAACATCCTCAAATTCTGCATCTACCACTTTTTCTTCGTTTGCATCATCAGTTGATTCTGTAGTATCTTGGTTATTTGCTTGAGATTTTTGATATGCTCTCATTGCAATGTTTTGGCTAACCTTTAATAATTCGTCTTTCTTGTTTCTAATTAAATCTAAATCATTACCTTTAAGGGCATCTTCAAGATCCTTAGTTTTTTCTTCTACATCTTTCTTTTCTTGATCAGTTACTTCATCACCTAAATCTTGAACAGCTTTCTTAACTTGGAAGATTACTTGATCAGCTTCATTTCTTAAATCAGCTTCTTCTTTTCTACGCTTATCTGCTTCAGCATTTTCTTCAGCTTCACGAATCATTCTTTCGATTTCTTCTTCAGATAAGCCACCACCATTTTGGATTGTAATTGATTGACTCTTATTTGTTCCTAAGTCTTTTGCACTTACGCTAACAATACCGTTAGCATCGATATCAAATGTAACTTCAATTTGAGGAACTCCTCTTGGTGCTGGTGGAATATCTCCTAATTGGAATCTTCCTAAAGTTTTATTATCTGCTGCCATTGGTCTTTCACCTTGTAAAACGTGAATATCAACAGCAGGTTGGTTATCAGCTGCAGTAGAGAAAATTTGTGATTTAGATGTTGGAATTGTAGTGTTTCTTTCAATTAATTTAGTAAATACTCCACCATAAGTTTCAATACCTAATGATAATGGTGTTACATCT
>DUVT01000190.1 GCA_012840905.1 Acholeplasmataceae bacterium | reverse complement strand
ATAAACCCATTTACTTTATCATGATCAAAATTTATTTTCACTCCTTGAGGATGATTTTTCCTCATATAGAGCATGTATTTAATTTTCATTTGATAAGTAAATAGTTCTTCAAACTTGATTCTTTTAATTGCTTTACTAATCTCTTCTTGGTCTTCCGGTAAATTAATATATTTGATTGCATCATAGTAATCAATCAAATCATATTTTTCTTTAATTTCTTTAGGTAAAATATCTACTAAATCTTCTCCATATTCAGAAAAAAGACGCTCTTTAATTTCTAGAACTTTTTTATCCGGAACACCTTTTATATTAAATACTGGCTCTATTGGATTGCTGAATTCGTCAAAATGGATCTCAGCAGCTGTGAATTTTCTAAAATTATCTTGGAATTTACCTGTTAATCTAACATAAACACCATAATGAATTTTAGTTCTTAAAAAGTGACGATTAAAAATTGAAACACGAACTCGTCTACCTTCAATATCAACAAAAAATGTCATTAAAGATAGTTTAGACTTTATATTTCTAACTGAAGCCTTTGTTTGTACAATTCCTGCTACAGTAACATTTTCATCACAAACACAATCATTTATTGATCTAATTGTATAATCATCGTATTTAGTCGGATAACTTAGTAATAAATCTTCAACTGTTAAGATTCCACTTCGCTTAAATGCAGCAACTTGTTTTGGGTTTATATAATTGATTTCACTTAGTAATAAATTTTTCATTTTCCTCCCTTTCCCCACATTACTATAAAAGAGGGCGAAGCCCTCTAATTTACTCTATTGCTAGAATATAACTATAGACTTCTTGATTTCCCTCAATAACATCTATCTCAAGATTACTATAATTCTTTTCAATGTATTTTACTACATCATTAACTTCTTTCTGCGTTGCATCAGCACCATAGATGATTGTAATAATTTCACGATCATCTGTGATTGCAGCTTTAAGAAGTGATTTGACAGTATCAATTCGTCTACGGTTGGAAGTTACAATTTTGTTATTGCAAATTCCGATATAATCATCTTTGCGAATATTAATTCCTTCAATTTCAGTATCTCTAATTGAGAATGTAACTAAACCAGTGCTTACATTTTCAATAACTGGTTTAATACCTTCAATTATTTCATCAATTTCACCACTTAAATCTAACATAGTTAGAGCAGCGAAACCTTGTGCAAGTGTCTTTGTTTCTACAACATGCACTTTACTTTCTGTATATATTTTTGCAGATTGATTAGCTGCTAGAATAATATTACTATTATTCGGGAATACAATAATGTGATCTGCATTTAATGTATCATAACCACGGATGAAATCTTCAGTTGAAGGGTTCATACTTTGACCACCGCTTACTACATAATCCGCACCCATTTCTTTAAATGCATTAATTAAACCTTTACCATTTGCAACTGTTACAACTGCAACTCGTTTTCTAATTTCAGGTTTTGCAACTGGCTTAACATGCACTTCACCACAAGCACATTGCCCTTCTTCTACATGGTTAATATTACGTAAGTCAGTTGTTTCGTTATGTTGAATTGTCATATTTTCAATCTTCAAGTGAATAAATTCACCAAATTCTTGACCGATATTTAGTGCATCACCAGGTTTTAATGTGTGAACATGCACTTTAATTAAGTCATCATCCATAACAACTACGATAGAATCACCAATAGCTGCTAATCTATTTGCTATATAATCTTCATCAATTTCTTCATCTAAATCTTCTTTAGCTTCAATAATAAATTCAGTACAATAACCAAATTCTACATCTTCAATCTTACTAATAAATTTTGTACCAATTGTATGCATTGCAGCTTCAACAGGTTTTTCACTTACGAATTCACCTTCTACTGCCATTTTCATACCAATTAAAATTTCAATCAGTCCAGCTCCTCCAGAGTCAACAACTCCTGCTTCTTTTAATACAGGTAATAATTCTGGAGTTCTTTCTAAAGAAGCTTTTGCTTCTGCTATAAATTCATCAAAAAATTCATTAATAGACATTCTTGATGATGAGATAGCAACTAACTTTTCAGTCGCTTCTCTTGCAACAGTTAAAATAGTCCCTTCTACTGGTTTCATTACAGCTTTATAAGCTTGGCTAACGCCACTTTGAAATGCTTTCGCAAGACTCATTGCGTTAACTTCTTTAAAACCTTCTAAACCTTTTGAGATTCCTCTAAATAATTGCGATAATATAACACCAGAGTTACCTCTAGCCCCCATTAACATACCGCGTGAAAGTTTTTTTGCCACTTCATAAATATCATGATCATCTAAATTATATATTTCACTTACTCCGCCTTCAATTGTCATTTTCATATTTGTACCTGTATCACCATCTGGTACTGGGAATACATTTAGTGCATCAATTCTTTGATAATTTTGTTTTAAGTTTTCGGCTCCATTCACAACCATAGTTTTAAAAAGGATGCCATCAATTTTATTTATTTGCATTGGAATGCCCCCGTTTTACTAAAATTTTTAATTATACTATTTCAGCCGTATACATTTACATATTATATCATAAGATATAAATCTACGCAAGAAAAATCGACTCTCCTAGAGATTTGTAAAAAGATATGAAAGTTTGAGTTTATTTTTTACTTGCGTGTTATATTATTATATGGTATAATAGATAAGGTATTTTTATAAAGGAGGTATATCATGGCTCGCAAATGTTATATAACTGGCTTAGGTTCAACAGCTGGTAATAAACGTTCCCATTCCTTACGTGCAACTCGTAGAACTTGGAAAGCAAACTTACAAAAAGTAAGAATTAAAGATACAGACGGAAAAATTAAAAGAGTTTATGTATCTACTCGCGCTCTAAGATCTGGATTGGTAGAACGCGCATAGTTATTAAGAAACAGGGCTTGAGAAAAAGGCCTTTTTCTTTTTAAAAACACATCCCAAGTTTAGGGATGTGTTTTTTTATCTAAAAGTTAAAACCAACTATATCTGATACAGGAACTGAAAAACATAATGCTTTAGTATCTGTACTTAAACCGTGTTTATCACTTACAGCTTTCATTATATTAGTTTTCTTATCTTTTGTAGTTACAATTAATAGCAATTCTTTTTCTGGTTGAATTTTAATCCCAAAGAATTTCACTGCTTCTTCGTTTGTTGCACTACGACCATGAATTACAGTTCCACCACGAGCGCCATTTTCCTTCGCAGTTTCCATTATCTTATCAGTATGTCCTTGATTGCTAATAATAATTATTAATTCATATTTATAGCTACTCATCTTTTTCCTCCAATTGTTTTATGAATTCAAGTGTTTTTCTGCCAATTCCATCTACTGGAATAGTAAATGCAACTGCACCATGATTTTTAATAAAGTCAAATTCACCT
>DUVT01000189.1 GCA_012840905.1 Acholeplasmataceae bacterium | reverse complement strand
TAATTATTATTTAAATGAACAAAATCCAAAGTTTTCTACTATTGAAATATTAAAAAAGCGTGCTTTATATAATAATTCAAAAATAATCTTTACTACAAGTTCACCAAGCATTGTTGATTACTATGAATATTTCCAAAACAAATATACAATTATTTCAAAGTTAAACAAACCACAAAACAATATTAAACTTGTAAATATGAAAGAAGAATATTTGAGTAATTTACTTAGTTCTAAATTAAGTAATGAAATTGAAAGAAATTTAAATGAGAAAAAGATAAGTGTATTATTACTTAACAGCCTAGCTTATAGACAAACTGTACTTTGTAGTGAGTGTAATAAGTTAATTGTATGTCCAGATTGTAAAGTTGGTCTTTCTTATCATAAATACAAAAACATTTATCAATGTAATAGTTGTAATTATCAAGCAGTTAAACCTGTTTGTGAATGTGGTGCTACTAGTTATAATCGTTTTGGTTATGGCTTAGAACTTTTAAAAGAAGTATTACAAGAAGAATTCAAATCTGCTCGTATTATGCAAGTTGATAGCGACTCTTTTACAAGCGAAAGTGATTATCAAGATTTTCATGTCGCGTTAGAAGAAGGTAGTGTGGATATAATTATTGGAACTTATCCACTTGCATCGATATATCATAAAGATATAACATTGGTTGGCCTTATTAATATTGATTCCTTATTATATAAGAATGATTATCGTAGTAGTGAAGAAGTTTTTAGTGTTGTCTCAAAACTAATGATGCATAGAGAAGCAAAAGTAATTATTCAAGGTTATAATTTGGATCATTATTCTCTAATAGATGCAATTAATAATAATTATGATGACTTTTTTGAAAAAGAATTAAAGGTAAGGAAAGACTATAATTATCCACCATTTAATGAAATAAGTAGATTATTAATTATTGGTGAATATAAAGATATGTATTACTTTGCCAATTATTTTAAGAAAGTATTTGCAAGAATGAGTTCAATGAATATTTTAGGACCTGTTTATATAAATAGGATAAAAGGTGTTCAATTGATAGTAAAATATAATGATTTTGAACGACTTTCTAAATTAATCATTGAAGTTAAGAAAAAGTTTAGCGATCGAAAATTAATTGTGAATTTTGAAAGATACCCGATTAGTTTTAATTAAGGAGTTAGAAGATGAAAATTATTTTTATGGGAACACCGGATTTTGCAGTGCGAATACTAGATGAAATTAATAAAAATTTTGAAGTAGTCTTAGTTGTAACGCAACCAGACACTTATAACTATCGTAAGAAGAAGTATGAGTATTCACCTGTGAAATCTTATGCATTAGAACATAACCTAGAAATTTTTCAACCTGAAAGTATAAAAAAAGAAGCTGACTATATTTTAGGTTTAGATGTTGATTTAATTGTCACAGCTGCATATGGTCAATTTGTACCAAAGAAGATTTTAGATCACCCAAAGTATCGTGCAATTAATGTTCATGGTTCAATTTTGCCAAAATATCGTGGAGGAGCACCTATTCAAAGAGCGATTATTAATGGAGATGCGGAAACCGGAATAACAATAATGTATATGGACAGGCGAATGGATGCTGGCGATATTTTGAGAATTGAAAAAATACCGATCTTGGATGAAGATACTCAAGATACAATGTTTGAAAAGTTAAGTATTTTGGGTAGTAAAATGATAGTTGATGTAATTAATGATTTAAGGATGGGCAAAATTATACCAATTCCTCAAGATGAAAGCAAGGCAACCTATGCTTACAATTTAACAAAACAAGATGAACTAATTGACTTTAATAATACTGCAAGAGGTGTATTTAATCAGATTAGAGGGCTAAATTCTAATCCAGGAGCTTACTTCATCTTAGATGGAATGAATATTAAAGTATATAATAGTAAAGTAGTAGATAAGACTACCCAGGAAAAACCTGGTATAATAATAGGTGTAAACAAAGATAGTTTTGAAATTAGTTGTGGTGGTAATACTGTTATTGCTTTAACTGAAGTTCAAATGCCAGGTAAAAAGAGGATGAGTGCAAGAGACTTTTTAAATGGAAGCGGGAGGAATTTAATTTCAATTAATAAGGAGGTCAATTTATGAAACCTAGAGTAATTTTCTCTAGAGAAGAAATGTTTAAAATGAACAGGGATGCACTGCTAGAGAGGGGAGTAACAATTAGGGATATTGCAGAAATAGCTTTTAATCAACAATCTCGTTATAATGATAATATCTCAATGAAAGTTTGTATTGAAAGTGTTGAAAAGATTTTATCTTATCGTGATATTTTCCATCTTGTACAACTTTCAATTGCGATTGATAAAATGACAGAAGAAGGTAAATTTGAAGGACCAATTCAAGATATTATGCAAGCTGACCTCGGAATGTTTGGGGTAGATGAGATTTTTGGGTTGAGTATTGCTGCAATGTATGGAACAGTAGGCCAAACAAACTTTGGTGATATAGATGTAAATAAACCTGGTATAGTGAAGAAGTTAAACGATGAAGGTAAACTAGGACTTAAATGTCATACTTTCTTAGATGATATTGTTGGGGCACTTGGTGCTGCTGCATCTACAAGGGTTGCACAAATCGTAAGTGAGGATGAGTCTATGAAAAATCCTAACTATGAACCAATTCGTTTTGAATTTGAAGATGAAGAAGAATAATTTTAAAAAGACTGCTATTGTAATATAGCAGTT
>DUVT01000019.1 GCA_012840905.1 Acholeplasmataceae bacterium | reverse complement strand
TTATAATCAATATTATTAGTAGTAATAATAATATTTCTATAGAATAAGAAAAACTCCCTGAATAATGAATAGCAAGTACAACTAACCCATTAAAGACACCAATAAAAAAACGATAGTTCTTTAAGGATGGGTATTTTGTATAAAACATATTCATCATTTCGTAGGATGCCACCATACTCAAAAATATACCTGTTATTAAAAACAATGTCCCAACTATTGGGTACTTTTGGTGATCAAGCATTATTAATGGTATTAAGATGGCAAGTAATACTGCTCCAGTTATAACTCGTCTTTTCATTTTAAGCCTCCAAAACGTCTCTCACGTTTTTGATATTCAATTAGTGATTTATTAAATTGTTTTATGGAAAAGTCTGGCCATAGAGTATTTGTAAAGTATAATTCACTATAAGCTATTTGCCATAGTAAGAAATTACTTATTCTAACTTGACCACTTGTTCTTATCAACAAATCTACATTTGGAATATCTTTTGTATCTAAGTAGTTACTAATATCAGTAGTATCTACTTTTTCTACTTTTTCAGCAATTATTTTATTGATTGCCCTAGTTAATTCATCTTGAGCACCATAATCAAAAGCTATAATAAAATTAAGTCCTGTATTATTTTTTGTTTTATTTTCGATTTCAATTATTCTTTCTTTTAGCTCTTTTGTAATTCTATCTCGTCTACCGATTACTTTTATTTTAATGTTATCTTTATCTAACTTATCACGATTTTCTTCTAAAAATTCAATTGGCATACTCATTAAATAATCTACTTCTTCTTTAGGCCGTTTCCAGTTTTCAGTACTAAAAGCAAAAACAGTTAAATACTTAATCCCTATTTCATTTGCATAGTAGACTAAATTAAGTAAAGTTCTGGCCCCCATCCGATGGCCATAGTTTCTCGGAAGGCCACGTTTTCTTGCCCATGTACCATTTCCGTCCATGATTATTGCAACATGAGTTGGAAGTTTGTTTAAATCAAAATTACGCTTTCTCATAATTAATCTCCATTGTTATATTATACACTAAATAAGGCGATTTTTCCATAGATTTTTATCTAAGTATTATGACAAAAACAATTAAATGATTATTTTAAAAAAGGGCACTTCAAGTTTCCTTGAAATGCCTTAGATTAAATTTCCATTATTTGTTTTTCTTTTGCTTTACAAACTTTTTCTACTTCCTCAATATATTTATCAGTTAATTTTTGAATATTCTCTGTTTCACGTTTTAGTTCGTCTTCGCTAATATCTCCATTTTTTTCTAGCTTTTTAACTTGATCAACTAAATCACGACGAATATTACGAACTGCAACTTTTGCGTTTTCAGATAAATTCTTAACTTCTTTTACAAACTCTTTTCTTCTTTCTTCTGTTAATGGAGGGAAATTAATTCTAATAACTTGTCCATCATTTAATGGAACTAAGTTTAAATCAGCTAATTGAATAGCTTTTTCAATATCCTTAATGATAGTTTTATCGTAAGGTTTAATTATTAATTGTGTTGCTTCCGGAACAGAAATTGAAGCAATTTGGTTTAGTGGTGTTGGCACTCCATAGTATGCAACTTGAACACTATTTAGAATCGCTGGATTAGCTCTTCCAGTTCTAATTAAACTAAGTTCATTTTCAAAAGCTTGAACAGCTTTTATCATTCTGTCTTCACCATTTTTTAAGATAGTATTTGGCATAAAATAATCCTCTCTTTTTTAATTTTTATTAGAAATTAACGTACCAATTGAAAAGTCATTTACAGCACGTGCTATATTTCCTTTTACATTCATATCAAAAACTAATATATCTATATCATTTTCTTTACATAATGTAGCAGCAGTTAAATCCATAACATTTAGATGTTTATCTAAAACTTCTTGGTGAGTTAACTTTGTATATTTCTTTGCATTTCCATTATGTTTTGGATCTGAGTCATATACTCCATCAACTCCATTTTTAGCCATTAAGATTAGATTAGCGCCAAGTTCAGCACTCCTTAAGGCTGCAGTGGTGTCGGTTGTAAAAAAGGGAATTCCGTTTCCACCACCAAAGATCACAATACGATCTTTTTCTAAATGAGATAGTGCTTTTCTTCGAATATATGGTTCTGCAACTGCAGGTATTTGTAAAGATGTCATTGCCCTTGTATCAAGACCTAATCTTTCCAATGCATTTTGCAGTGCTAGTGCATTTAAAATTGTCGCAAGCATTCCCATATAATCTGCACTAGAACGTTCCATACCTGAATCTAGAGCATCTCTTCCTCGCCATATATTCCCAGCACCTACAACTATTGATAATTGGACATCACCTAAATCATATAGTTCTTTAATGTCTTCAGCAATTTCATTTACTCTAGTATGTGAAATACCTACTTTTGCTTTTCCAGCAAGTGCCTCTCCACTTAGCTTCAATACTATTCTACGTTTCATGAACCCTCCATTTATAATATTATGTGTTGTGTTTGCTTAACAAAAAGGCACTTAAATTTAAGCGCCCTTCTTTTACTTAAGCATTAACAGCTGCCATTACTTCAGCAGCAAAGTCTTCTGCTTTCTTCTCAATTCCTTCTCCGACTTCAAGGCGTACAAATGAAATTATTTTAGAATTATGTTTTTCTGCATATTTGCCAACTGTTAAATCAGGATCTTTAACGAATTCTTGATCAACTAAGCAAATGCCTTTTAATAATTTTTGAACTTTTCCTTCAACAATCTTATCAACGATATGTTCAGGTTTTCCTTCGTTCAATGTTTCATTAACAAGGATTTGTCTTTCTTGTTCTAAATATTCAGCATCAACAGAACTTCTGTCTAAATATTTAGGGTTCATTGCCGCTATATGCATACAAACATCTTTTGCAACTTCTTCATTGTTACCTTCAAGTACTGTTAAAACTGCGATCATACCATTATTATGACTATATGTCCCAAAGATTTGATCATCTGTTTTTTCTACAATATTAACACGACGTAATGTTAAGTTTTCACCAATAGTAGCGATACCGTTAACTAACATTTCTTGAACTGTTTCTTCACCCAATTTTGCATTAACTGCTTCTTCAGGATTTGTAATATCACTATTAACGATAGCTTCACCAATATTGCTAACTAAATTTTGGAATACTTCGTTTCTTGCAACAAAGTCTGTTTCACTGTTAACTTCATAAATAACAGCTTTGTTACCTTTTACTACAAATGCACAAACACCTTCAGCTGCAACTCTTCCAGCTTTCTTTTGTGCTTTTGTAATTCCGTTTTCACGTAACCATACAACTGCTGCTTCAAGATCGCCGTTAGTTTCAACTAACGCCTTTTTACAATCCATCATTCCAGCACCAGTCATTTCACGTAGTTCTTTAACTAATTTTGCACTAATCATTTTTTATTTTTCCTCCTTAGTTTCTTCTGGAGTTTCACTCTCTTCTTTAACTTCTTCTACTTTTTCTGCTTTTGCAGCTTTAGTTTTCTTAGCAGGTTTTTCTGCTTTTTCTTCTTCAGTTTTTTCTTCTTCTTTAACTTCTTCTACTTTTTCTTGTTGTTGTTTTCTAGGTTTTTTACCTTTTCCGCGATTGCGTCCACGACCTCTATCATCTTGTTGAGGTTCATCTGTGAATTCGATTTGAATTGGTGTACCACCTTGTGCTTCTACTACAGCATTAGCAAGTGTACCAACAATTAATTTTACAGCTCTAATAGCATCATCGTTTCCAGGGATTACATAATCTACTTCATCTGGATCACAGTTTGTATCAACTAAAGCGAAAATAGGAATACCTAATTTTCTTGCTTCCCTAACTGCAATTTGTTCACTCTTAGGATCTACTACAACCATTGCATCAGGAAGGTTTTTCATATCTCTAATTCCACCAAAGAATTTCTCTAGTTTCGCTTGTTCTTTCTTTAATAAAATAACTTCTTTTTTCGGTAATACATCGAAGATTCCTTCTTCTTCCATTCTTTCAATCTCGAATAATCTTCCAATACTACGACGAATAGTTTTGTAGTTAGTTAATGTTCCACCTAACCATCTTTGGTCTACATAGTATTGTCCACAACGAATTGCTTCTTCTCTAACCACTTCTTGTGTTTGTTTTCTTGTCCCTACAAATAAAACAGAACCATTGTTTTGTACAATGTTGAATAATGCTTTATATGCTTCTTCTAACATTACAACTGTTTTGTCTAAGTCAATGATATAAATACCATTTCTTTCCCCGAAAATATACTCTTTCATTTTTGGATTCCAACGGCGAGTATTATGACCGAAATGAACCCCAGCTTCTAGTAATTGATTCTTATTAACAACTGACATAATTTTTTTAACTCCTTCTTTTTATTTTGTTTGGCCTCCACAAACCTCAACAATCACCGCCCCAAGCAAGGCTTGGACTTGACGACAATCTACGTTTGTGTG
>DUVT01000018.1 GCA_012840905.1 Acholeplasmataceae bacterium | reverse complement strand
TTCCTTTGCTTGTCTTAACCTTTTTTCGTTTTTGATACAGAGTCAAAGCCCTAATTAGATTTAAACAGATTTTACAAGAAAAACAAAGGAAGGGGACGTTTTTCGACACGAGATCAAAGTCTCCAAAAGGTTTACGTCCTCTCTTTCCTTCAACTTATATTTTCATATGCCTATAAAAATATAAGCTAAGAGTAACCATTAAACTCTTAGCTATTTTTACTTAAGGTGAAGAGACGACCCATAAATTGACAGTCAAAGCTGCAAGCGGGATTTTGCACAGGATCATAATGTCCTAAAAATTATAATTTTTTTTCATCTCTTCGAAAATATTATATCATTTCCAAGTCTTAAGTTAAATAAAAAGCTAAGAAATTAATCATTTTAATCTCTTAACTTTTATTATACGAAAAGGTTTATCGCAAGAAGTCAGCAGAGGTCATAGTAGGTATAGAAACCGAAGGACTGAATAATGTACTTAAATTGGAAATGTAATTTAGGTGTTATATGAAGAACAGTAAATTAGTATAAACTAACCTAACTTTGATTGTATCGTAAGGAACATAGGAGTCTTTAGGGTATGTAGTATAACACCACAAAGAAAGGAACAATTTACAAATGGAACTTTTAGATAAAGTCTTAAGTGACCACAATTTAATAAAAGCAATAGATAAAGTTGTAAAGAATGGTGGAAGTGCTGGTATTGATGGAATGAGTGTTGAAGAAGGTAGAGAGTACTTTCTAAAACATAAAGATGAGATAATCAATAAACTCAAAACTAGAACCTATAAACCTCAACCAGTTAAAAGAGTAGAAATACCTAAGCCTGATGGAGGCCTAAGAAATCTAGGTATCCCTTGCATTATCGATAGAATCCTCCAACAAGCAATAAACCAAGTGCTAACACCAATATATGAAAAGCAATTTTGTGAATACAATTATGGATTTAGAGAAGTTCTTTGATAAGGTAAATCACGACAAGCTAATGCAAGTATTAAATAATACAATCAAAGATGGTGATTTACTATCAATCATTAGAAAATATCTAGTGAGTGGTATTATGATAAACGGGGTACTAAAGAACTAATGAAACGAGGATTAAGATTTGTGCGTTATGCTGATGACAATGCAAGCTTGCTTGCTATTAATATATACGTTAAAAGCATAAGGGCAGGAAATAGGGTAATGGAAGGTATAACTAGATTTATAGAAACAAAGTTATACTTGAAAGTAAATAGAAGTAAGAGCAAAGTAGATAGTTATAAAACCATCAAGTTTTTAGGCTTTGGCTTTTACTATAATCCCAGGCACATACAAATACGAGTTAGAGTGCATAAGAAATCAATCAAAAGATTAAAGAACAAACTTAGAGACTTAACATCTAGAAGGTGGAGTATAAAATTAGAATATCGACTATTTAAGATAAAACAAGTAGTATTTGGTTGGATAAATTACTTCAAACTAGCAGATATGAGAATATTAATGATAAAAAGATTTAACTCTTTAAAGAAACTAATCAAAATCTTCAATTTAAATAAAACAATTGAAGAAGCATGGGCATTAGCAAACACTAGAAAAGGAATAATGCACACATCAAAATCATTAAATAACTTCATAACAAATAAAACACTAGCCCTTAAAGGACTAGTGTCAATGTTTGAATATTATACTACACGCATAAATTTGAATGTACATTAAACCGCCGTATACGTGGTCCGTATGTACGGTGGTGTGAGAGGGATGAAATAAACTTATTTATTTCTCTCTACTCGATT
>DUVT01000188.1 GCA_012840905.1 Acholeplasmataceae bacterium | reverse complement strand
AATATGCTTATATTAGACGAGCCTACTAATCACTTAGATGTAATTGCTAAGAAAGGGTTGTATCAAGCTTTGAGGGAGTATCCAGGAACTATTATTTTAGTATCGCATGAGAAAGAAGTTTTTCATGGTTTAAAGATGAATGAAATAGTTTTTGGTTAAGTTAAGAAGAATAGAGGTTTTTATGAAAAAGATAGTAAAAATAATTTTAACTTTTTTATTTGTATTTATATTAATAAGTTGTAATGAAGAAAAGGTGGATAAAAATGGGAAGATGGAAAATGTTATTAATATTTATACATTAAATGATTTTCATGGAGCAATCTTTGAAAATAAATCTGCAGGCGAAATAGGGTTATCTAAAATAGGTAACTTTTTAAAGACTGTAAAAGAAAAACAACCTAATAATACGGTAATCTTATCAGCTGGTGATATGTTCCAAGGAGCTGCAGTATCAGCAATGACAAGAGGAAAAGTTGTTGTTGATATAATGAATTATATTGGCTTTGATGCAATGACGCTTGGTAATCACGAATTTGATTGGGGAATTAATGATATAATTCGTTATCATGATGGTGATGAAGAAAATGGCGAGGCTAATTTTCCATTTTTAGGGGCTAATATTTATCATGAACCATCTGAAGCATTTGTTGATTGGGCAGAGCCTTATACTGTAATTGAAAGAGGAAATTTCAAAATTGGTATTTTAGGTTTGATGGGAGAAAATCTTGAATCATCAATCATTGGTTCAGTAATTAAAGGCTATGAATTTACTAGTGAACTTGCTGCAATCAAAAAATATGTACCAATACTAAGAAATGAAGAAGGTGCGGATATTGTAATTGTGGTAAGTCATAATGATACAAGTAGTATAAATTATGAAATTAGAAACTTAGAAGGCGATCAATATGTTGATGCAGTAGTAAATGGTCATACACATCAATATTATGCCTATGAAGAAACGCGAATAGATGGACCACCTTTAGTTGTTGTTCAGTCAGGAGATAACGGAAGGTTTGTTGGACACATTGCTTTAGAAGTTGATAAAGAAAGTAAAAAGGTAATTGATGCAACAGTAGGGTTTGTAAGCAAAGATAAAATGACTACTCCATCTACAGAAATAGAAGAAATTATTAATGGCTATCAAGAATATATTGACATTGAAAATGAATTAATAGGGAAAGCTGGAACTTATATTAACCGTACCATTGGTACACGCTTTGCAGCCAATATTTTAGGCAAATTTGAAGATGTGGATGTTGGCATTATTAATGCTGGAGGAGTTAGATCAGCAGGTTTTCCAATTAATGATGGTGATGATGTAACTTATGGATCAATCTTTAGAATTATGCCTTTTGAAAATCAAGTAATAACTTTAAACTTAACAGGATTACAATTAAAGAAATTTTTAGGTGTTAGAAGCGATTTACGATTTAGTGATTCGCTAAATACTTTAGACTTAACAATTCGTGGTAAAGCAATTGAAGATACAGAAGTATATAAAATAGCAATAATTGATTTCGCTTACTATAGATTTGAATATATGTTGCAGTACGGTACAGAGATGACTATTCACGATGTATTAGTTAGAGATTTATTAGTTGATGCAGTTCGTGAAATTGTTGAAGAAGAAGGCCGTTGGTATATTAAATAAGAGGTAGATAAATTGATTGAATGGTTGATTAAAGCATTTACTGCTGTTTCGGTTTTAGAATTATTATTTATAATGGTTGCAAGAATCGTTGAGGTTTCAATCGGAACATTAAGAGTTATCTTAATGAATAAGGGATATCGTGTTATTAGTTCAGTATTAGCATTTATTGAAGTATTAATATGGGTTATAGTTGCTAGCAATGTTTTAGTTGGAATAAGTGAAAATCCAATTAAAGTAGTAGTTTACTCGCTTGCCTTTGCGCTTGGAGTTTATATAGGTAGTATCATCGAAGCCAAAGTAGCACTTGGTACAATCTTAATCCAAGCAATCCTTCCATACGATAAGGGCTTAGAAATAGCTGCTAATTTAAGAGAAGAAGGTCTAGGGGTAACTACACTTGATGCAGAGGGAATGAATAGTAAAAAGATCGTTCTTATGATTTATTCAAAGCGTAGAGGCAAGGAAAAAATTATAAGTATGATTCACGCTCAAGAAAGTACAGCTGTCATTGTTAGCAATGACCTTTCTACAATCCAAGGTGGCTATATTAGTCCTACAAGACGTTATACAAAGTAGTAGATTTTGAAATCTACTACTTTTTTATATT
>DUVT01000187.1 GCA_012840905.1 Acholeplasmataceae bacterium | reverse complement strand
TGGTACAAAAAAAGGTTTAGAGCGAAAATATATTGAAGATAGTAGCTTATTTCATAAAACATATTATTTTGATAGTGAAGGTTTAAAGCGTAAATTAAGCATAAAAAACTTAGTAGTAATCTATAAACATTTTAGAAATATAAAGAAAGCTAAAAGAATTTTTAAAAAAGAAGGAATTGATATAGTCGTAGGAATGGGTGGTTTTATATCTGCTAGCACTATTATAGCTGCTCATAAACTTAAACTGAAAACATTAATTCATGAACAAAATGCTTGTTTAGGATTAGCGAATAAAGTAGTGAAAAATAAAGTTAATAGGGTATTACTATCTTATCCAATAACTAATTTAGATAATAGTGTAGTAGTAGGAAATCCAAGAATTAGTGAAGTATATGAAAAGTATAAACATGAAAATTTAAATTTAGGAAACTATTTATTAGTTGTTGGTGGAAGTAGAGGAGCAAAAAAAATAAATGAATTAATTATTAGTTTGAAAGATAAACTCGCAAAAGAAAATATAAATTGTATCTTAATTACAGGAAGTAAATATTATGAAGAAAATAAAGAGAGTTTAAATAAAATTAAATCAAAAAAAATGGAAATTATTCCTTTTTCTAATGATTTACCAAAGCTACTTATTAATGCAAAACTTGTTATTAGTAGAGCAGGGGCTACTACTTTATCAGAGTTGATGGCTTTAAAAAAGGTTAGTATCTTAATTCCTTCTCCCAATGTAACGAGCGATCACCAAACAAAAAATGCGATGCATCTTGTAAAGATTAATGGCGCAGTAATGTTGAAAGAAAAAGAACTTATTGGCGAGAACTTATTTTCTGAAGTTAAAAGACTTTATTTTGATAATAAATTAAGAAGTAGAATAATTAATAATTTAAGCTTTAATGTAAGGTTTGATGCGAAAGATTTATTCATAGAAGAGATAGAAAAGTTGATCAAAAGTAGGAAATAATTGTTTGGATTTAATTGATAATTTAATTGGTTTTTATCTTAAAATAGTAAAAATACAAAATTAATTAATAATAGTTTTAAATATTTTTTTTGCTTTTTTGGTATAATATTAGTATAATTAGGTCATAAGTTGTGTGAAGATTAAGTTAAAACTATTTATTTTTAAAATAAAGTATGTTATAATATAAAAAATTACGTAGAAATTTTGAAACTATTATAGGAGGATATAATGTACGGTCAAGATGCATTTAAGGAAAAACCAATTTTAAAAGTAGTAGGAATAGGTGGCGGTGGTGGAAACGCTGTTAATAGAATGATAGAAAACGACGTAAAAGGTGTAGAATTTGTTGTTATCAATACTGATGCACAAGTATTGCGTCTTGCAAAAGCTGAAACACGCCTCCAAATAGGAAAACAATTAACTAGAGGATTAGGTGCTGGTGCCGACCCTGAAATTGGTAGAAAAGCTGCTGAAGAGTCTGAAGATGAGATCCGCGAAATATTACGTGGAAGCGATATGGTCTTCATTACGGCAGGTATGGGAGGAGGTACTGGTACTGGAGCTGCACCAATAGTTGCAAAAATTGCAAAAGAGTTAGGTGCATTAACAGTAGGTATCGTAACTAAGCCTTTCTCATTTGAAGGACGCAAAAGAATGGTTCAAGCAATTAAAGGTTTAGAAGAATTAAAACCTCTAGTAGATACATTGATTGTTGTTCCGAATGATAAATTATTATACTTAACTGATAAAAACACACCTATGTTAGAGGCGTTTAGAGAAGTAGATAATGTTTTACGTCGTGGTGTACAGGGGATTGCGGAGATTATTGCAATACCAGGTATAGTTAATGTCGATTTTGCAGACGTTAGAAATGTTATGAAAAATAAAGGTACTGCTTTAATGGGTATTGGAATTGCATCTGGACCAAATAGAGCAATTGAAGCGGCTAGAAAAGCAATTAGAAGTCCTTTACTTGAAATTGATATTAACGGTGCTACTGATGCGATAGTCTTTATTACAAGTGATGTAGAAATTAAGATGCATGAGGTTGTAGAAGTAATTACAGAAATTCAAAATGCTTCCTCATCAGAAATAGATATCGTTTATGGTTCTGGATTTAACATTGATCTTCAAGGAGAATTAATTGTTACAGTTATTGCAACTGGGTTTGATCAAGGTGGTGATGAAGTAAAAAGTGTTGAAACTGAATTTACTACTGGATTCCCTGAATATAAACCTACAGAACCAAAACCAAATGTTGTACCAGATTTAGATGATAGAGAAATATTTGTTGGAGAAGCTAGTACAGTTGAAGAAGAACCTAAAAAAGTTGAACGTCAAAAAGGTGACCCAACAATTCCATCTTGGCTTAAAAATAGATTTAAATAAGTAGTGTTTACTACTTATTTTTTTTATATTTTTCTCT
>DUVT01000186.1 GCA_012840905.1 Acholeplasmataceae bacterium | reverse complement strand
TACTTTACCCACAACAAGTTGACACTGTCACGTTTATTTTTATAATAGTAAAAAATATAGAAAAATGTTATAATATATAAGTATTAGAGGTGTAATAGTGAAGAAGATATTATTTAAAATTTTATTAATTTTCTCCTTGTTCTTAGGATTAGTAGGTTGTGAAGCAATTACTGATTTCTTTAATAATGACATCCTATCACCGATTGTTGAAGATCAAGAAGATAATGAAGACAAAGAAGAAGATGAAGATCAACATGATTTAATTGATGAATTTGGCCTCTTTACTTCACGAGATGAAGTAGCTTTATATATTTATACTTATGGAAGATTACCTCAAAACTATATTACAAAGTCTGAAGCTGGTAGTCATATAAGTAACCATTGGACCCCTCATAATAAGAAGAGTATAGGTGGGGATAGATTTTATAATCGTGAAGGATTGCTGCCTGATAAACCGGGTAGAATATACTTTGAAGCAGATATAAATTATCAAGGCCAGAAAGGTAGAAATGCTGAAAGGATCGTCTTTTCGAATGATGGTTTAATCTTCTATACCGATAATCATTATGAAAGCTTTGTAAAATATGATCCGGAGGATGGAAAATGGAAATCGTATTAGATGGAAATAAGATTAACTCAAAGGATGATTTATTTACTGAGTTTAGAAAAGAGTTTTCAGACCTTTATGGAAATAATTTAGATGCACTTTGGGATGTGTTAACTTATTATAAAGGTAAACTTAAAGTGTTAATAATTAATTACTCTAATTTATATAAAAATCTAGGCGAATATATTAATTATCTAATTGCATTATTTGATGATTTAAAAAACGAGAATCCAGAATTTGAATACAGTATAGATTAATAAAAACTTCCAATATTTGGAAGTTTTTAAATTTATTAGAATTATTGACAACTTTTTTATTTTATGCTATTCTACAATGGTTTGAAGAACCAGAGGAGGCAAGTTATAATGAAAAGAATTTTGTATTTACTTGTTATGGTTATGGCAATATTCGTCCTAATAGGATGTGATGAAGATGATGTTATAAAATACACTGTTGAGTTTGTTAATACTGAGTTAGAAGTTAAAGAAGTAGTAGCTGGTAGTAAGGTAGAAAAACCATCTGATCCTGAAAAACTTGGCTATATTTTTGATGATTGGTATGAAGATGAAGACTTTACAAAAGTATTCGATTTTGAAAAAGAAATAACTAAAGATACAAAAATTTATGCTTTGTTTTATATTACTATTCCAAAATTATTAGAACTAGGTGAAGATTTAGAGAATAACGCAATATCTAGTGAAGAGTATTATGTAAAAGGTACAGTAAAAAATATTACTAATGTAGAATATGGAAATATGACAATTACCGATGGTGAGAATGACTTATTTGTCTATGGTGTATTTAGTAGAGATGGTAGTACTAAGTATGAGGGATTAAATGAAAAACCTGTTGTGGATGATATTGTATATCTAAGAGGACCTTTAAAACGCTTCAACAATCAACTAGAGTTAAACAACTCTAAATTAATAAAATTTGAAAAAGGAGAACCTACAGTAATTGATTTAGACGAATACGAAGAAGTTACAATTCTTGAGGCTAG
>DUVT01000185.1 GCA_012840905.1 Acholeplasmataceae bacterium | reverse complement strand
ATTACACCTTTTTTCTTCATCATAAATATATGGAATACCCCAATCAAACAAGCGACCAAGAAACCAACTGTTGCAATAGTTAAACCAAAGCTAGCACCACCAACAAAACCATAAGATGTTTCAAATATACTACCAAAAGTTAAGGCTTGCCCACTTCCTTGACCATAACCTAATGGAAGTAAAAATCCTGCTGCAGGAAACAATCCTTTTAGAAATGTAACAGCAAGCAAAACTACTATAATTGTTCCAATTATTGCTTGAATCAAATATGTATTTACAGTGATTAACCCTGCATTAAATACTTGTTTTTGGAGTTCTTTATTTTTTGTTCTCTTGCTGTCTTTTAACGTTAAAGCTATTACACCTAAACCAAGAGCATGATAAGTAATAGCTTCCATAAACTCATTCATTTTATCTACATCAATAAATAAATCGAACAAACCAAATGATTTTAAAATTAATATCAGCAAACCACCAATTACTGCTGTAGGTATTAGTGATTTACGAATGAAACCAACTTTTCTTCTTAAAACATTTGCAATTAAGAATACAACTACAATAATCCCTATATATAACCATACATCAAATGTGTTTAACTCAAATTCCCAAAAATGCACCTTTGTCTCCTTCTTTTTTAAATTTTAGTAACGAGAACAAATGCAAATATTTAACTGCATTAAATCTTACATTACCTGATAAATGATATTTTTCTTCTTTTAGATTGATAATAATCGTATTATGATATAAAACTGCTAAGGAAATAATTTCCTCGATTTTAAGTTTTATTTCTGTTTCCTCATTTTTTATAATTAAATAGTCTTTATCTAAACTTATACTACCAGTTAAAATTTCATCACGACTTCTACCTTTATTTGCTTTATATAAAGTAATTTCATCGTCTTTAAATTCTAAACTTTCAAAGTCATAATTTCTAATAAACTCATCTTGGAAGGTTGCTAAATCTCTAACTGTTTTAATCTTAAATCTTTCATCAGTTGACTTAAATAGTAAGTCTTCTGTATACTCAGCACTCATATTACAATGATCACAATATAAGTGATTACCTTCTGTTCTTAAAGTATGAAATTCATTGCATACTGGACAAATGTAAAACGCGCTTTCTAAGTATTCAGCTAATTTTTCTCCTTTATATTTTAACCCAAGTTTAGTATCATCAACATCTAATGTTTCTACTACAATCTTATACAGTTCTTCTTCTGATAAGTTTAAAACTTCTTCTTTACTAATAATTCTTGCAATCTCACCGTAAATTTTCCCTTTTCTTAAATTAACAGCGAACCTTGGATTAACCCCAAAGCCGCCTTTAATTGTATATAATACAACTGGGATTTTTAATAACTTTATAAATTTAGTAATCGCAAAATCTACATTATTTAACTTACCACTATATGTTCTATTACCTTCAGGTGAAACACCAATATTTCCACCCTCTTTTACAACCCTTAAACTTGTTCTAATCGTAGATAAATCTTTAACTGATTTTTGTTTAGGGATTGGAGCAACCAAATAATTTAAGATTTTTGAAACATATGGAATATTAAATAAATCTTCATTTGCGATAAAATATGTTGGTCTATTAACCGCTACACCTGCAAATACAGGATCCATATTTGTTGGATGATTAAAAAGAATTAAATGTGGCCCTTTTGGAAGTTTATATTTTTTTGTATAAAAGCGATATTTAATTCTTAATATTAATAAAACAACATTTCTAAATAATTTAAAAAATACTTTATGCCGAAATTTTACCCACATCATAAACCTCTTTTTTTTATTCTATTTATTATATAATTTATGTAGTAAAATGTCAATTTATTTTGAAATTCAAATTAATTATACCCACTAGTAGTGGGTATATATTTAACTTAGTTTATTATAACTCATTTCTGAAATTATTAATTCTTTTGTCTCCAAAAAATATGCCATTATTAAGACATCATTATATTCTTCAGAATTAGGAAGTTTATTTTTTGTTAACTTCCTAAAGTAATAACTTGATTCCCAATCAGGCTTTTTATCTTCTGGAATCTCTAAACGGTCATAGTGATTTTCTGCTTCTAACTGAATAAAGAAATTAATTCGTTTTGAAAAGTTTTCTAAAAATTCGGTTGGTTCATCAGGAAATTCAAACACCAAATATCTCACATACAACTGCTTATTAGTTGGCGTTTTATTCATATATTTTAAAGTAGCATCTTTTGGTATTTTAATCTCCCAATTTTCCTCTAAAGTTTTAAGTTCACTTGCAGAACAACCAGCTATGAATATTGATACGAACAATAATAAAACTACAAGTAAATTTTTAACCCTCATATCTAAACTCCTATTTCTAGTAATAGTATACTAAATTATTTCGTTCTTTAAACAAAAAATGCAACAAAAACTTGTTGCATTAATTTTCTTTTTTCCTAAGCGCAGGATGGTTTAACATTATCTGTTTAATATCTTTTGATGAATCAAAAAATATTTGTCCTATATCTTTATTAATTGCAATAATGATACCCTCACCAAACTTATTATGGATAACTTTATCACTTGGTTTGTAATTTGGCTTTTCATCCTCAGATAGTAATTTCACTTTCCTTACTTCTTCAACTTTACTTTCCTCTTTAAAGATTTCTTCTTCTAAACTACTACCAATGAATTCTAAGAGGAAGCGTGAAGGACGGTTTACAAACCTATCACCATAAAGTAATCTATTTTGCGCTGATAATAAGAAAAGTTTTTTCCTTGCTCTTGTAAAGGCAACATAAGCTATTCTACGTTCTTCTTCAATTTCTTCTGTCTCTGCAAATCTTCTTACATTAGGAAAGACATTTTCTTCAAGCCCAATAACAAACACATAATCAAATTCTAATCCTTTTACAGAATGAATTGTAGACAAAGTAATTCCATCAAGTGCTTGCTTTTGATTTTGTTTTACATCATCATTTAATAAAGCTTGATCAAATGCTTCTTCTAAACGTTCATAGCGAGATAAGTCTTCATTTTCAGTTTCAATCTGATAAAGTATACTCTTGAACTCTTCAATATTATCAAGACGGTCTTCTGCATCGTCTTCTTTTTTTAAGTACTCACGATATTCAATTCGTTCTAATAATTCTTCATAAAGATCAATTAAATTATCCGTTTGAAGCCTATCTCTAAATTCAATTATAAGATTTTTGAATTCAGTTAAAGCATTAAAGCGTCTTTCTGAGAGAATACTTTTTGATGCATCAATTGCTTCAAATACAGATATTTTATACTTGTTTTTAAGTTCAATAACTTTAGAAATTGTAGTTTCTCCGAGCATTCTACTTGGTACATTTACTACACGACGAAAACTATATTCATCATCGATATCTATCATTAGCTTAAAGTAAGCCATGATATCTTTAATTTCGCGTCTTCTTAAGTATGGGATACCTCCAAATACTTTATAGGGTAAGCCCATTTGGATAATACCAAGTTCTAAGTTTCTTAGTAAAACAGTGTTTCGATAAAGAATTGCAATATCTTTATACTCAACACCTTGCATCTTTAAAGAAAAGATACTATCTAAAATAAAATCTACTTCTTGTTTTTCGTTGTAAGCTTGATGAATTACAACATCATCTTCAGAACCTGGATTTTGAGAAAATAGTTCTTTTTTCTCACGATTAACATTATGACTAATTAGTCTATTACATCCATTCAGTATACTTTGTGGTGAACGATAATTTTCAGTTAAATAATAGATTTTATATTCAGAGAAATCATTTTTAAATAATTGCATATTTTCATAATTAGTTCCTCTGAAACTATAAATACTTTGGTCATCATCACCAACTACAAAGATATTTTTACTTTCTAAAGTTAGTAGTTTTATTATTTTATATTGAATTAAGTTCGTATCTTGAAACTCATCTACTAAAACATATTTAAATATGTTTCGATATTTTTCTAAGACTTGCTCGTGATTTTTAAACAGCTCATGTGTTTTTATAAGCAAGTCATCAAAATCAAGCAAGTTTAATTCTTGCATTTTCTCTTCATACATATTATAGACATTACGCTCATACGGATCTTCTGGCAAGACATTAAAACTTTTAGAGAATTTAATTACTCTTTGCATATATCTTCCAGGATATTTCTTTTTATCAATATTGTTTTCTTTTAAGACATCATTAATAACTTTTAATTGTTCTTCTTCATCAAGAATATTAAAGTTGCGAGCATAGCCTAAATGGGTAATCTCCTTACGAAGAATTCTTGCACAAAGAGAATGGAAAGTACTAATCGTAACATCATAGGCAAATGGCCCGATTAATTCTATTAGTCTTTCTTTCATTTCGTTTGTTGCTTTTTTTGTAAAAGTGATTGCAAGAATATTATAGGGCTTGATATTACATGCATCTATCATATATGCAACTCGATAAGTTAATGTTCTAGTCTTACCGCTTCCAGCACCTGCAAAGACCATAACCGGTCCTTCGACTGCAAGAACTGCTGCTTTTTGTTGTTCATTCAAGTTGCTTAACATTTATTTTCTCCTATTTCACAGATGATTTTAACGCAACGATACGGTTAAATACTAACTTATCATTTTTTGAAGTTTTATCAACCGCATAATAACCATTACGTACAAATTGGAACTTGTCCCCCACTTCAAAATTTTCCTTAAAGTTTTCTACATAACCTGAACTTATTTGCCATGAATTTGGATTAATTCTTTCTAGTAAATCTTTACTTTCATCTTCATCTAAAATTAATGGCTCAAATAAATTGAAAGTTGCAGGTCTTGCTGTAGTTGCTTCTACAAAATGAATAGTTCCATTTGGTTTACGAGCATTGAATCCAGATCCACTCTTAGTTTCTGGATCGTATGTACAATGAATCTCTTTAATATTTCCATCTTCATCATAAACTACATCATTAGCTTTAATAAAGTATGCATGATATAGTCTAACTTCTAAACCAAGAGCTAAACGTTTATAATGTTTATTTGGTTTTTCTAACATAAAGTCTTCACGCTCAATATATAACTCTCTTGAGAATGCAACTTTTCTTGTTCCAAAATCTTCATTTTCTGGATTATTATTAGCTTCTAAATATTCTACTATTCCTTCAGGGTAATTCGTGATTATTACTTTAACCGGATCAATTACAGCCATAATTCGGTTTGTTTTTAATTTTAAATCTTCCCTTAGGAAATGTTCTAACATTGCGTAATCAACAGTAGAATTGATTCTTGCAAGCCCAGTTGAACGGATAAAGTTTTTAATTGCATCCGGTGTAAATCCTCTTCGTCTTAGGCCAACTAGTGTTGGCATTCTAGGATCATCATAACCTTCTACTTTCCCTGATTCAACTAACATCCTTAAGTAACGTTTACTCATTATAGTATTTGTAATATTTAATCGACCAAACTCGATTTGTTGAGGAACGTGTTCCATTTCGCACTTTTCCACAAACCAATCATACAAAATTCGATGATTTACATATTCAAGGCTACAAAGTGAATGAGTAATTCCTTCAATGGCATCTTGCGTTGGATGAGCAAAATCATACATTGGATAAATACACCATTTGTTACCATGACGATGATGTGGTGTATAAAGTATTCTATAAATGACTGGATCACGCATATTTAAATTAGGATGACTCATATCAATTTTTGCACGGAGAACTTTTTCTCCTTCTTTATACATACCATTTTTCATGTTTTCAAATAACTCTAAGTTTTCTTCAACACTTCGATCACGATATGGAGAATTCTTTCCTGGTTCTGTTAATGTACCACGGTATTCTCTTATTTCTTCTTGTGTTAAGTCATCTACATATGCTAATCCTTTTTTGATTAATTTAATAGCTAACTCATATTGTTCTTCAAAATAGTCTGAACCGAATAAAATATTATGTGGTTCATAACCTAACCAACGAAGATCTTCAATAATAGCATCAACAAATTCCGCTTCTTCCTTTTCTGGGTTTGTATCATCAAAACGCAAGTTTGTTCTTCCACCGAACATTTGTGCAAGTTCGAAATCTGCAACAATCGCTCTAGCATGACCAATATGCAAATATGCATTTGGCTCAGGAGGAAAACGCGTAACGACTTCTTTGACTTTCCCAGACTCTAAATCTTTTTCAATTATCGTTTTAATAAAATTTGACGTATTATCCATATTTATCATTTCCTAACTTTTATTTCCTTAATATTTTGTGCATTTGCGTATTTTTCAAACAATGAGATTGCATAAGACTTATGTTCTTCTTTTAAGGAAGGGCCAAAACAAATAATAAATAATAAAATTGTTTTAGTATCATTAGTAATTTTGGTTCTTTCTGTATCAGAAGTTGTAGAACCGAAAGGTCCTAAATCATCACAATAAACTGGAATATTGCTTACATTAATTTTACCCCTACCAATGCCATAATATTCATCATCTTCAGTACCGATACGAATTAATACATCGCCAACTATTTTATCGTAATCTAAAACTGCAACGGAACGATTAGTTTCTATTGATAAAATATTACCAGCATCAACAACATTATTAATTAAGTAAAGACCTCTTTTCTTAACTAGTCTTCTAAGTAAGCTTTCGCAAGCTAGTCTATATCTACTAGGGTCTTTACCTAACTTTTTATAGCCATCCCTGGCCTCTTTAATAAGAGGAATATTCAATATATCCTCTAATGAATATTCCTCAGCTATTTTCTCTTCATATTGATTCACTAACTCAGTAATTCTCTTACTATCTTCTATTTCTACATCCATCTTTAAAGCGATAATGTCAAAATCTTCTAAGATATTAGTAATCGAACTGTCAATAAATATATTCATTATAACATCTTCAACTCACTTTTTAGTACTTCTAATTCTCTTGTTTTATTGTTAACATCAGCTTTTAAGCTTTCTGCAGCTGTTCTATGTTCTTTAGAGATTTTTCTAATTTGGCTTATTTGATTAACTAGACGTTTATACATACTTACATTTTCGTCGTTTTCTAGTTCAACTAATTTTGCTTTATAAAATTCAATCTTAGCTTTTAAGTCTTCACGACGAACTAGCAAGTCTGTAATTTCAGCTTTTTTACGTAATACTTCTTCTTTTGGAATAGAATTAACATTGTCGATTTCTAATTGTAAAATCTGGATGCGTTCATTAATTTCTACATACTGATCTTGGAAATCATCTAATGCATGTTTTGAAGAAGCATATGTTGCTATGTCATCATCATTTTCTCTTAGATTAGTTTCTATTTCTAGACGTTTACTTAACTCTACCTTTAATTCATTAATTTTATCGTAGTAAATATTGTATTGTCTAGTTTGCTTTTCAATCTCAGACTCTAGTTGATTAATTTTATTTTCTAGAGATAATCGTTTTTCTTCTTCTTCATATGCATCAATTTCAGTAACAACATCATCATTTTCTTTACGTTTAAGCTGGTCTAGTTCTTTAACCAAATCTTCTTTTTCAGCTTCAGTTGTTTCAAGTTTACTACTAATTTGATTATCTTTAATCATTTTATTTAAGTAGTACTGGATCGTATTCACTTCTTCTTCATTTAATTTATTCATTTCAGCTTCTTTATTACTGATAAATCTTTGATATTTCTCTTCTACTTTTGCTAAGTCTTCAGTAAAGTTATTTAGTTTTTCTTCTAAAAGTTGCAATTCAACTAAAGCTTTACTTTTAGCTTTTTCATATTCTTCTGTAGTAGCAATAGAGAAATCACGATTTTGTCTGTAATTTAAATCAAGCTCAAATATTCTATCTTTTACACCATCAATGTCAAAGCGAACTACATTAATTTGATCAGTTAATTTATTAGAATTTTCCTGGAAAAGTTTTTCCTCTTCAGTTGCTTGTTTTTCAAGTTCAGCTTTCTTATCACGGATAACACGAATCTTACGTTTAAATTCAGGATCAAAAATATCTTCTTCACTTAACTCATGCATTTGTTTTTTAATGCTTTCGATATATTGATCTTTTTCTTGAATTTGTTTTTCAAGTTCTAAGATTCTTTGTTGTTTAGGATCTAACTCTTCAGGTTGGCTTTCTTCAATTTGATCTTCAACAACTTTTGGTTCAGCTTTAACTTCAGGAATAGAATCTTCTTTGAATACTTCAGGCTTAGCAGTAGGTTCTGCCATTTGAGGTTGTTTCATTTTTTCAATTTCTTCACGTAATTTTCTAACCTCATTCATATATAAATCTAACATATCTGGTTGAGGCATTACAGGTGCGTAATTATAACCTCTTGGGATAAATAGATTTGCAGCGTTAGCATAATATGGATAACCTTGTTCTTGTTCCTTTTCTTTCTTAGTTTTTATTTCTTCTAACTGTTTCTTTAGCTCTTCAATTTCTAAGTCTTTCTTTACAAGCTCTTCTTTAAACTTTTTAGATTCATCATTAGAAACAAGTTTTCTAACTTCCTCGTTTAATCTTTCAAGATCTACAAGTAATCCTTGAACACCTTCAGCAGATTCATCAAGTGGAACAACTTCACTAGGTCTAAAATATTTTATACTACGTTCTAAGCGATTCTTTTCGCTCTTTAAACGATCGATTTGTGTTGAGTATTCACGATTTAAGACTTTTTCTTTTGCAACTTGTTCACGTAAGTTCGCAACTTGATTATTAAGATCTGCAATTAATTGTTCTTGCTGATTATATAGTTCTTCTAATACTTTATAGTTTTCTTCAGCTTTAATTAATTTATTTATATATTCTTCTCGAGATTTAGATAATGCATCTAATTCTTCTTCAATTTCAATTACGGTACTATTTAGAACATTTGCATCAATACCTAAGTTTACAAACTCTTCGGAAAGTTCCCAAGTAATTGGATTAATTACTTTAATGCCATCGATACTTAATTCACTTACTTTATCGATAATAGCTTGTAAGTTTTCAATATGCGCTTCAAGTTCTTCAATTTCTCTGCGTAGTCTATCAACATTTTGACGCTCTTGTTCAAGTTCTTCAAGAGTAACTAAATTTTCTTCCTCTTCAATTATACGTTGTAAGGATACAAACTTCTCTTGTAAAGTTCTTTCTTTTTCTTGAGCTCTTAAGGCTTCGCGCTCCATTAACTCTCTTTCAAGACGTTTTTGAGCAGCAATTTTTTCCCTAAGTTTTTGAAGACTAGTCATCGCAGTACTTGGTTTACTCTTAATATCAGTCTTAGGAATAGCAGTAGTTCTTGTACTAATAGATTTAGCACCAAATAAATCTATAGGTTTTTTCTCCACTTCTTTTTCTTCCTTAACTAATTCTTCTTTCATAGTTTTCTCTTCAGCTTCCTTCTTCGCTTTTTCTTCAGCTTCTTTCTTAGCTTTTGCTTCGGCTTCCTTCTTAGCTTTCTCTTCGGCTTCTTTCTTTGCCTTTTCTTCTGCTTCCTTCTTTGCCTTTTCTTCTGCTTCCTTCTTAGCTTTCTCTTCAGCTTCCTTCTTCGCTTTTTCTTCGGCTTCCTTCTTTGCCTTTGCTTCGGCTTCTTTCTTTGCTTTCTCTTCGGCTTCCTTCTTTGCCTTTGCCTCTGCTTCTTTCTTTGCCTTTGCCTCTGCTTCTTTCTTTGCTTTTGCTTCTGCTTCTTTCTTTGCTTTTGCCTCTGCTTCTTTCTTTGCTTTTGCTTCCGCTTCTT
>DUVT01000184.1 GCA_012840905.1 Acholeplasmataceae bacterium | reverse complement strand
TATACTATAAAGTTTTTCACTAAAACTCATATCAAGGTCAATCTGAAAATGTTCATAAAGTGCATTTTTAATTTTTTCAGCACGCACCTTACGCATTTGTCTTTGATCAGCTAAAAATTTATCAAGTTCATCTAAATTATCGGCATTTTTAAAAAAGCCTAAGACATGAATACTTTCACCATTTCGATCAGTTGATAATTCAATACCGACAATAATTTTTAACTCATCACTATTGTATTTTGTATAAGCTTCACGACTACCAATTAAAGTATCATGATCGGTTATGCTTATGTAGTTTAAGTTTTTAGATTTTGCTAAATTGATTAGTTGTTCTAATAGATAAGCTCCATCAGAATAAGTTGTATGCATATGTAAATCTGCTTTTTTCATTTTCTCATCTCACTATGTATTAACATTAAAATATATCTTGTTTCTAATTCATCATATAGTTTTTTGAATTTTAAATAATCAAATAGTTCTACTTTTGATGCAGTCCGCATTACGTATTTGATTTTTGTAAAAAGTTCTACCCATTCAGGAAATGAAAAGGCAACAACAAAATCTGAATCCAAAAAGTAATTATATTTATACATTGATTTTAATTCTTCGTTATTAGAATTTTCAATGCATTCCATTAATGCCTTAACTGTATCAACAATTAGTGAACCACTATTATAATAAATAAAGTCATAAGCATCATTAATGTTTTTGTATTCAGAAATAAACTGATTTATGTTTTTATTTATATTATCTAATTCTTGATAGGATTTATCACTACAAATCCCAAAAGAAGTCATTTTTAAATGTTTATAGTATTTTGTCTTAACTTTGTTTATTTCTTTATTTAAATCATCATAAAAATTAAATAAAGCATTAAGACTTGAATTAATTGTTTCTAGTTCGTCTTCATTTAAATCAACATATTTGATTAAGTCACTTTTACGCTTATAATCTTCATGTTGCTTTTTTATCCGATTAATACTTTTATCAATTAAAATCATTTTCTCATTGAAATATTTATCCTTATCAGCAGCCTTGGCAAATAGTCTTAAGAAACTATAAGAATGATACAAATCAGTAACTTTCTTTTCAAATTCTTCTTGTCTTTCTTTTAACTTATTTTTCTTTCCTTCAATTCCTTTAATTTCGCTCAGACTATATTGTTCTTTGACTTCTACTCTTTCATAGTAAATTTCTTCGTCTTTTGCTACATTTTGGGATTTATGTACTGGGCCCTCAGGAATATCAATATCAATGACCTCTTTTTGCTTTTTCAAAAAAGAAAATAATTTCATTTGTCTATCCTTTCCCTTTAAATATATTATAACAAAAATTTCCGACTTTTTAAATATTTACTTTATTTAATTTATTTCCCTTGCTTAAAGAGGTAAAATTTGGTACAATAAATGAAAGAGTTTTCATCGGGAGGGAATCATGCAAAGCTTTACTTATGAAGAGTATCGTAAAGAACTCAATCGCTACAACGATATCGTTGTCTATGCCGTGGTTAGAAAAAACTTTTTACATGAAGATGATCACGATCCTCTATATTCTCTAGATATAGATGTTGAAATTTTACCGAAAACTGATGAGGAAATGGAAAAAACCATTACTAGTAAACTAATCAAGTCTTCTGACTTTGATACTATTATTGAATGTTTCAACAAAATCGATTCTATTATTTCTTAATTACTTTTTATTACAAAAAAATGGCATTTCTATTTTAGAAATGTCATTTTATTTTTTTAATTAAAAACCTCTTAAAGGTATACTTATTTACTTTAAGAGGTTTTATTAATAAGTTGGAGAGTCTTACTTTTTAAGATCTAAATTATAGAAAGCATCTAGACCACTATATTTACCAGTAGTTCCTAATTCATCTTCAATTCTTAATAACTGATTGTATTTTGCAATTCTATCTGTTCTACTTGCAGAACCAGTTTTGATTTGACCTGTATTAAGCGCTACTGCGATATCAGCGATTGTAGTATCTTCTGTTTCACCAGAACGATGACTTACAACTGCAGTATAGCCTGCTCTTTTAGCCATTTCGATTGCTTCGAAAGTTTCAGTTAAAGTACCAATTTGGTTAACTTTAATTAAAATTGAGTTACCAACACCCATTTCAATACCTTTTGCTAATCTTTCAGTGTTTGTAACAAATAAGTCGTCACCAACTAATTGTACTTTATCACCTAAAATTTCAGTTAGGTATTTCCAACCTTCCCAATCATTTTCATCTAATCCGTCTTCAATTGAGATAATTGGATATTTTTCAACTAATTCTTTATAGAAGTTAGCTAATCCTTTTGCATTAAATGTTTTTCCGCCTTCACCAGCTAAAACATATTGTTTAGTTTTCTTATCATAGAATTCGCTTGATGCAACGTCCATTGCTAAGAATACGTCTTTTCCTGGAACATAGCCAGCTTTTTCAATTGCTTCGATAATTACTTTAATTGCTTCTTCATTTGATTTTAAGTTAGGTGCAAATCCACCTTCATCACCAACTGCAGTATTTAAGCCCATACCTTTTAATACACTCTTTAAGCTATGGAATACTTCAGTACCCATTCTTAGAGCTTCACTAAATGTTTCAGCACCAACTGGCATAATCATAAACTCTTGGAAGTCTACAGAATTATCAGCGTGAGCACCACCATTAACAACGTTCATCATTGGTGTTGGCAAAACCTTTGAG
>DUVT01000183.1 GCA_012840905.1 Acholeplasmataceae bacterium | reverse complement strand
TAATGTAATTCCCTTCTTATCCTTTAATAATTCTTCAGCCATTAATACTGCATGGGCAGTACCAAGTTGTTCTTCTTGGTAGACAAACTTACTTCTACCTTTCAATAATTCTTCTATAACTTCTCTACGATACCCCACGACAGTAATAATGTCTTGTATTTTTGCACCATTCAAACTATCTATAACATACTCAATCATTGTTTTATCGATAATATAATGTGCACATTTGGGTTCATCTGAATTCATTCTAGTTCCTTTACCCGCAGCTAATACTACGGCTCTAACGTCCGTCATTTATACTATCCCTCATTTTCTTCTGTATTTTCTTCTTGGTTATCAACTGTTCCAATTGGATCTTCTTCTGTTGAAGGAGTAAATTTATGATATTCTTCTAAAACAGCTTCTACGATTTGATTACGCATTTCAGCTGTTATTGGATGAGCAATATCTTTAAATAACCCATTCTTCTTCACAGCAGGCATTACTACGAATAAGCCTTTTTCACCATCAATTACTTTAAGACCATGTACCATAAATGCATCATTTAAAGTAATTGTAGCTGTAGCTCTTAATTTTTCTTTTCCTTCAATCTTGTAAACTTTTACATTTGTTACTTTCATATAACCTCTCCCATCTAATTATTTTGTGTTCATAATTTAATGCTTAACTATTTTGACTCTGTAACCTTCTTTTTTCCCGAGATCAGCTTGCGCCTCCCATAAAAATGAAGTAATGAAGTAACTTATGTTACTACTTTCTTCATATCCGATACCTAATACATTTCTCTTATGGAACCTGTTTCTGGCAACACCCCTTGTAATTCCATACCTAACTTTCTCTCTTAAATAAGAATCTTCTTTAAATATAACATCTTTATCATAACAAATAAATTCCTTATCCCGGCCATGATAGATATCATTAAATATCAGTACTGAGCCTTGGGTACGAGTATTTATTTGGTTAAACACTTTTTGATCTAATTTATTTTTTAATTTTTTATAGGAGATTGAACCATTGATTAATTTTTCATAACCTTGGATTCCTTTTAAACTCTCATCATTTGGATCAATTTTATGAATTCCAAGTAAATGAGGAAGGTGATTAACTTTAAAACCTACAACATACTTTTCATTATTAATTTCAAATTCAATTTGTTTATTATGGAAATACTTTTCAAAGTATCTTGCTATATCAACAAAATCATAAAACTTAAACAAACTTCCTCCACTATGAATATGAAGTATTCCTTCTATATCTTTATTAGATGGAGTTTGTGCTAGAGGTTTTCTTACCTTAGGTTTAACTTGCTTACCTACTCTATTAAGATCGTCTAAGTCTAAATCGCCTTCAAATGGACTAGAATAATCATCATAGTCTAAAGAAGAATAATCATATGATTCTTCTTGCTGTTTTTCAAACAATGAAAAGTCCGGTGTAATAATTTGTTCTCTTTCTGGAAGAACTATTTCTGTTAAGACTTTACTTTCACTTACTTGATGGCTAACGGTTGAAAGAAGACTTGAAGAAATTGACCTTCTTAGGTTATGGAAATTCTTCAAAGCATTTCTAACAGCCTTTAGATGCTTTTCATAACGCATCAAACAAATAATCGATCTACCATCCACACTTAAGAGAAATCCTGATGCTCCATATTTGAAGCAGTCACTTCGAATCTTACTAACTTTAAGTTTGCTGTTTTCTTCGATATTGCGAATCTCAAATTTACTCAAACTATTATATAAGTTATCCGCTACTTTATAGAAATTGTTTTCTTCGATTGCTTCTAGGATATTATCTATTTCTTTTCCTCGAACAATTTGTTTTGTATATCGAGGATTTTTATATTTCTTAATTCCTAAATCAGTAATTAATACATATCCAAATGGAACATCATTTAAATAATCTAAATTATCTTTACTAGACTCATAATAATAAACTACACGTTTTCTATATGCCTTAACATTATTATTAAATAAATTAAATAATTTATCTATATCTTCATTAAAGTTTTTAAGTGCGTTGATTATTTGTGCAAGATAGTTCTCGCTACAAAATAAATCAAATCCTTTATATAAACTTTCATTAATCTTTACTCTTAGTCCATAATCCAAATTATTTACTAATATTTCTAAATATTTTGAAAGTTCACCAACTTCTAAGTATTCATTAACATATACTTCACTAATTTTGTGATTTATTTTTTCAATTGTTATTTCATTTGAAATATTAATTGGCGTTTTTATTTCTATATGATCATCGTTAATTTTTTGATATGCAAGTGGTATATATGCATATACTTTAGTTTTAATTGTATCTAAGGTTTTATACTTCGTTTGAGTTCTTGCTTGTCCACTCCATGTATACTTTAAATTAGAGCGAGTTTGTACAAGCATAATGTTTGCAGATCTGTTTTTACTTGCAAAACGGTTTTGCACATTCCTTGCATCTTTTTCATTTAAACAAATGGCAAATACAGTTGAACCACTGCCTGTCATTACTGCTCCTTTAGCACCACTAGCAATTAAATCAGCTTTTATCTTTATGATATCTTTATAAAAGTAAGAATATTCTAAATCATTGAATAAATTATTACTAATATCATCAATATCACGAGTCTTTATAGCTGAAATAAGTTTTCCAAGTTTTCCTCTATTTCTTCCATGAATTCTAAAACTATTGAACACATCTTTTGTTGATGCTTTAAAATGAGGAAAAACTAATAATAAATTTAAGTAAGGTTCATCATCAATAAATTCAATGTTTTCGCCTCTACCCGTTACTTTTGCTGTTTTATTATAGATACAAAATGGAACATCACTACCAATTTCAATTGCTAGTTTTGCTAAATCATCTAAACTTTGGCCTAAATTCCAAAGTGTGTTTAGACCTCTAAGAGTTGCTGCGGCATCAGCGCTACCGCCACCAAGTCCAGCTTTTTCTGGTATATTTTTTACAACCCTTATTTTAACTCCTTTATTTATTTCAAACCGTTCTTTAATTAATTTTGCTGCTATATAAATTAAATTAGATTCTAGCACAATATGGCTCATCTTTTCACAATCAATAATTATTTTATTTTGATCTATTTCTTCAAAATAAAGTTCATCAGATAGTGAAATACTAGTCATTATCATCGCTAGGTCATGGTATGAGTCTTCTCTTTTATTAAGCACTTCTAAACCAAGATTTATTTTTGCATATGCCTTTTCAACAACCATTTCTGACTCCTTTCCCTATACAAACAACCGCATCTTCCCATAAGTTTCCAAGCCGCCAAATGCAGCATCCCCATTACTTATGTATCTTAGAGCATCGCTTAGATTGACTATCTTTGAAATAGATGTTGAAGCAACCTTGATAGCAATTACAGCAGGATCAAAAGTGTGAATATTAATTCTTTTTGGACTACTTGCAAAATCTGCACCACTAGCAATTAATGCTTCAAAGTTAGATTGGCAAGCGCCAGCAATAATAACTAGATCACTCCTACCTTTGATTTGCCTTGCTCGTTTTACAGCTTCAACATAATAGGATGTGTTTGTATAGTTACTTAAATCTTTGATCCCTTTTTTATTATATACATCATGACCCGTGATAACTATAATATCAGGATTTAATTTAGTTAAGAGGCCTTGAATTTTCTCAGGCATCACTTTTTCATCTAATTCAATTCCATTTGCGTATACTCCGATTGTTTTATATAATTCTAAACATTTATTTAAATACTTCTTATCGCCATCTAGATGTAATACTCTACCTAATAAATAGCTTTTGTTATTACGATAATTGATATTTGCAACATTTAAATAATAATCATTTGTATATTTGTTTTCATTATCGATTATCTCTTGTGTTGCAAGTACTAGATCGTCTATTTTTGCAATCTTTCTTATCCTATAATTAAGGCCACTTATATAAACCTTATCATCAATAATTTTATCGATAACATAAACTATTTTTTTAAAATCATCTTTGTGAATTACTAAACTTGCAACATCCACACTATTCACCCATATTATTCTATGAATAGATTAATTATAGGGTGATGTAAAGATTTCTTTATACAATTTATAAATTTCTTCTAAGCTTAATTCTTCACTTCTTAAACTTTCTTTATAACCATTTCTTCTTAATATATCCATCACTTTCTCTTTATCAATTTTATAGGCCTTTGATAAGTTGTTTACAAAAGTCTTTCTTCTTTGAATAAAGATGTTTTGAATAAATTTTAAGAAATGGCTCTCATTATTTACCGTTATTTCGCGTTCTATCCTTTTTATGCTAATTACTACACTATTAACATTAGGCGCAGGTAAGAAGCAATTTCTGGATACATCAAACTCCACTCTACATTCACTTAAATAAGCCATGAAGACACTTAAAGCATTATAATCTTTTGTCTTTGGCTTTCCACTTAATCTTAAACCTACTTCTTTTTGAACCATCAAATACATTTCTTCAATTTTCGGTTCATTTAAAAGCAATTTGGAAATAATTGGTGTTGTTATATAATAAGGCAAATTACTTACAATAACAACTCTTTTACACTCTTTGAAGTAATTTTCATCATAAACTTGGTCAATTTTAAGGACATCTTCATTAATAATTTTTAAATTGTCATAGTCCTTTAACTCGGTTTCCAAGACTTCAATCATCCTAGTATCAATCTCATATGCTAGTACTTTTTTTGCGTTTTTTAATAAATGTTCTGTTAGTGCACCAATACCAGGACCAATTTCAATTACGCCATCTTCTTTTGTAATTTTACTTACATTTACTATTTTTCTTAAGATGTTTTCATCAATTAAGAAATTTTGTCCAAAACTCTTTTTTACACTAAGTCCATATTTATTTAAAATTTCAGTTGTTTTCTTTATGTTTCCAATCATAACATATCTCTTATCTCTTCAATAGTATAGTTAAATAAATTCAGTCTATTAACTAACTGTTTTGCATTAACATAACCTATTCCAAGCCTATTACAAAGTTTAATTCTTAGCTGTCTACTCATTTCATTTCCAGCAAGACCTAAGTCATAAATGTCTTGGATTGTAAAATTTTTTTTATAATTATAATACTTTATTTCACTTAATGCAACTTTTAAAGCATCCAAGGAAACGTGTTCAACCCCGATTTTACGTTTATTTTTGCTTATCGCATCTTCTCTTTTTACGAAAACATGCGCTGCATT
>DUVT01000182.1 GCA_012840905.1 Acholeplasmataceae bacterium | reverse complement strand
TTAATGAATACTTCCTAAATAATTAGGCTAAATAAAAGAAAAAGTCGATCATAAAGAAACGACTACCTCATAATAAAAAAGCGTTCTAATACTGAACGCTTTAGATATCTTCTAGTTTTAAATCATTTTTCATTAATTCCATAATTCTTTGTTCTGGATCTTTTTTATGATAAATAATATCATATACAGACTCAATTATTGGTGCATAAATATTATGCTTTTTAATAATTTGATGAGCAGCTACTGCACTTCTTGCCCCTTCTACAACCATCGTCATTTCTGAGAGGGCTTGTTCAAGGTTTTTACCGCTACCGATTTTATATCCTGCTTGGAAGTTTCGGGAGTGAGTTGATGTACAAGTTACAACTAAATCTCCTAAACCAGCAAGTCCAAAGACAGTATTTTCATCTGCACCAAAAGTTGTTGCAATACGTTTCATTTCTACAAGTCCCCTTGTAATTAATGCAGCTCTAGTATTATCACCATAACCTAAACCTGCAATAATTCCGCTTGCAACTGCAATAATATTTTTTAAAGAAGCACACATTTCAACTCCGATTAAATCAGTTTGTGTATAGACTCTAAAATATTGTTGATTTGAAAAAATTCTTTGGATTAATTCTGCATGTTTTAAGTTTGGACTAGTTGCTGTAACTAAAGTTAACATTTGTTTGATAACTTCTTCGGCATGGCTAGGGCCACTTAAAGCAACGAATCCTTCAATATATTTATTATCTATTTCTTCATATACAATTTCTGAAACACGTTTATATGTATCAGGTTCAATCCCTTTAGATGCATTAACAAATAATTTGGGTTCACTAATTACTTGATTAATTTCCATTAAAACCTTTCTACAAACAGCTGTAGGAACAACAAGCACAACAATACTTCCAAAGGCAATTGCTTCATTAAGATTTGTTGTTGCCGTTACAAGTTCACTTAGCTTACCATCAGGAAGTTTCGCTTTATTTGTATGGTGGGTGTTTATTTCATCAACAACATCCTGATTAACATCATATAAAATTACTGGATAATTGTTGTCGCTAACAATTCTTGCTAGAGCTGTTCCCCAACTACCAGCACCAATAATAGTTAATTTTTCCATTCCTACTCCTTCTTTCTTAATATAAACTTAAGTGGGGTACCTTCAAAGTGAAATGTATTTCTAATTTGATTTTCTAGATAACGAAGGTATGAAAAGTGCATATGCTTTTCATCGTTTACAAATAAAACAAATGAAGGTGGCATAGTGCTTTCTTGAGTAGCATAACTTAATTTAATTCTATTACCATTAAATAATGGTGGTTGATTTATTAAAATTGCATCCATCAAAATATCATTTAAGATATTTGTTGGGATTTTACGGCTAAAGTTCTCATATACATTATCTATTTCATCAAGTAATAAATGGATTCTTTGTTTGTTTAAGGCTGATAAAAAGATAACTGGTGCAAAATCAAGAAATTGAAAATTATTCTTAATCTTTTCAGTATATTCTTTCATTGTTTTATCATCTTTTTGTACAATATCCCACTTATTAACAACAATAATCATTGCACGGTTATTTTCTCTTGCATAACCTGCAATTCTCTTATCTTGTTCAGTAATTTCTTTACTTCCATCTAATACTAAAACTGCGATATCACTACGCTCAATTGCTTGCATAGCACGTAGGACACTATATTTTTCTGCACTTTCATAAATCTTACCAAGTTTACGGATACCTGCAGTATCAATCACAACATATTTTTGTTGATTTCTTGTAAATACAGTATCAATTGAATCTCTAGTAGTTCCAGGAATATCACTTACTATTGTTCTCTCTTCACCTAAGATAGCATTGGATAAGGTTGATTTACCAACATTTGGTTGACCAATTAAACAGAATTTAATAACACCTTCTCCATATGGATCTTTTCTTTTCTCAGGTAGTAAGGACACAACCTTATCAAGTAAATCACCAACACCTAT
>DUVT01000181.1 GCA_012840905.1 Acholeplasmataceae bacterium | reverse complement strand
TTTATAATCTTCCCTAGCGAGGTGTCAAAATCAATTTTATAGATTGGATAGAAGATTAATGGATGATGTGCAATAATAAAATTACAATTTTTATTTAGTGCCTCATCAATTACATCTAAATTAATATCTAATGTAAGTAAGACATTTTCTAATTTTCTATTTTTATCCCCTAAAATAAAACCAATTCTAGGTAAATCATTATCCCAAGCAAGTTCGCTAGGATATAGTTCATCTAAAATATCACATAATTCTTTAATTACCATAAGTTCTCCTTAACTAGATTAATTTTTTCTTCGATTTCTTTTGTTTTATATGGAATGTTTTCTAATACATCTAAATCTTTTTTAAGTTTTTTCTTAAGTGTTGCATCCTTCTTTTCTAATAAAATAGGTCCAAAGAATAATTCATTTTGATTATAAATAACAGCTTCATCTGTCTTTTCAAAGACAACTATTTCATAAAACTTACCATCTTCTTGAACTATCTCTTCGTCGTAAATTAAATAACCAAGCTCAGTTAAATATTTTCTTACATCATAAATATTTCGATTAGCTTGGATTATTAATCTTGCATCATTTAATTTATGAAAATCTTTTTCGATTAAATCAATTATAAGTTGACCACCCATTCCAGCAAAAACTATTACATCAACATAATCCGTTAATTTTTCTAATCCATCACTTAAGAGAAACTCTACTTGATCTTTAAAATCATATTTACTAATATTATTAATACAGTTTTCTAGTGGTTTTTCTTTATTGTCGATTGCATAAGCTTTTTTTAGATTGTAATTTAAGAAACCTTCTATAATAAGATAGCCATGATCACAACCTACATCAGCAAGTATTTTTTTATCGCCTAAAAACTTTGCAATTGTCTTAAGTCTTTTTGATATCATAGTCATACCTCTTTTAATTAATTATACAATATTGCCATTTCATTTACAAGATTTATAGCAAAAAAGGCGAACATTCACACTCACCTTAATTCCACTACTATTTGTATTGGCTAAGACGTTTTTGTCTGGTTGGATGACGTAAACGTCTAATAGCTTTCGCTTCAATTTGACGAATTCTTTCTCTTGTAACTCCAAATTCTTTACCTACTTCTTCAAGTGTATGAGCTTTACCATCGATTAAACCAAAACGTAAACGTAATACTTTTTCTTCTCTTGGAGTAAGAGTTTTAAGTACTGTATCAATTTCTTCTTTATATTTTTCGTTGATTGTATAATCTAATGGATTATCAAGCTCAGAGTCATGAACAAAATCACCTAATGTAGAATCATCTTCTTCACCTACTGGTGTTTCTAGACTCACTGGTTCTTGAGCGATTTTTTGGATTTGTTGTACCTTTTCTACAGAAATCTTCATTTCTGCAGCAATTTCTTCAGGTGTAGGTTCTCTTCTTAATTCCTGAGTTAGTTTTCTTTGAATTCTTACTAATTTATTTATAGTTTCTACCATATGAACTGGGATACGGATAGTTCTAGCTTGGTCGGCAATTGCTCTTGTAATTGCTTGACGAATCCACCAAGTCGCATAAGTAGAAAACTTAAATCCTTTGGTTGGGTCAAATTTATTAACAGCTTTCATTAACCCCATATTACCTTCTTGGATTAAATCTTGGAATTGCATTCCTCTACCTAAATATCTTTTTGCAATCGATACAACTAATCTTAAGTTTGATTCAATTAAGATTTCTCTTGCATCTAATCCTTCTTGGACATATTGCTCATAACGCTTTTTATCTTCTTCAGAAATTTCTTTCTTACCTTTTTCTACTCTTTTAAGTTCTTCTTGGGCAAGGAGTCCTTGTTGAACGGTTCTAGCAAGTTCTACTTCTCGATTTGTAGAAAGTAGGGGAATTTGACCTATTTCCCTTAAATATGTTCGCACTGGATCGTCAGAAGGCGAAGGTGTAACAAATGTAGAAACTATATCATCAATATCTTTTGCTTTTAGATCATTTTCTACTTCACTAGAAAATTCACTAAATTCAGGATCGCTTTCGATTTCACCTATGAAACCTTCAAAGTCATCACCGATATCAGTATCTACATCATCATCAATTTCAAGTGTTTCGATATCTTCTGCTCTTACTAAATCGATATTTTCATTTTCTAGTAGCTTGATTAATTCATCGAAATCATCTGAATCTTCTTCTACATGTTTTAATACATCGACTAAAATTATATAGCCACTTTTTCTACCTTCTTCAATTAAATCCATTAGTGCTTGGTTTTCGTAAATCAT
>DUVT01000180.1 GCA_012840905.1 Acholeplasmataceae bacterium | reverse complement strand
GTTTTTAATTTGTTTTATTCTGGATGCAACAATTATATTTTTTTCTCTTAAAAGTTGTTCGGAAAGTGCACCAAGTACAACTAAGGCAACAGTTAACCTTCCACTACTTACACCACCACCACGATAATCATTGAATCCATCATATTTGTGATAGTAGGTGAAATCAGCATGGGATGGTCTAGCTATGCCTTTTATTTTCTCATAATCTGCACTTTTTACATCACTATTTTTAATTAAAACTGTAAGTGGCGCTCCTGTAGTATATTCATTAAAATAACCACTAATTATTTCAAACTCATCTGTTTCAAATCTTTTTGATGTAACTTGATTTAAGCCTCTTCTTAATGCTAGTTTATGTTTTAAATTTTCTAAATCTATTTTTATACCACTAGGATAATTGTGAATTGTTAGGCCGATGTATTTTTCGTGTGATGCACCAAAGATTGATACTTTTAAATGTTTTCCAAATGTACTCATTTATAACCTCATTAGATAATCATTAATTTTAACTTCAGTAATCTTTACTTTTCCTATTTTTTCGAGTTTAGGTAGTTTTATAACACCATTTCTTATTTTCTTATCTTGTATAATAAATGCTTTTAGTTCATCTTTATCATAACTAATTTGATTTTCAATTTCAAACTTTTGCATTAATCTAATTAGTTTATCTTTAATATCTTCAGCTTCTATTTCATAAAGCATTCCATATATAACGCATATTCCATGAGGAATTGTATAGTTAGATACTGCTTCTATTGCATGGCCAATTGTATGACCAAAATTTAAAGCTAACCTAATACCATTATCAAATTCATCTTTTTCTGTTATTTCAGCTTTTATTTTAAGACATTTATAAATAAGTTCATCAATTGAAAAGTTTGAAAATAACGAATTAAATAAATCTTCATCAAAACAAAGCCCATATTTAATTACTTCACCAATACCTGATAAATATTCATTTTTCGGTAAAGTATTAAGTAGAATTGGATCAACAAAGATTTTTTCCGGATGATGAATTGATCCTATTTGGTTCTTATATACCTTAAAGTCAACTCCAGTTTTACCACCTAGAGTTGCATCGACTTGAGAAATCAAGGTTGTAGGAATATTATAATAATTAATTCCACGCTTATAGGTTGATGCAACAAAGCCACCTAGATCACTTATAACTCCGCCCCCAAAATTAATTAAAATATCAGTTTTAGATATTTCACTTGAAAGCATTTTTTCAATTATCTTACTTACATTATCTAAATTCTTTTCCTTTTCACCTGCTGGTAATACTACCCATGTAGAGTTAGGTACATTTAGGGCTCTAGAATATAGTTTATATATATTTTCATCTGTAAGAATAATATATTTTTTACCTCTTGGGATTAAAGATGAAATATTTTCTAGTAAATTGTTTTCTAAATAAATATTTGTTTTGTTTGTACTATATTTTACTTCTAATGTTTTCATCAAACTACCTCAAATCTTGCACCTAGGCGTGCTAGGTCTTTGAAAAAGTTTGGATATGATTTATTTACAACTTCAATATTTTTAATAATTACTGGGTTTTCAGTGATTGTTGCAAGGATTGCTGTTGCCATAACAATTCTATGATCATTGTAAGATGCTATTGTTGCATCTCCTTTTAATTTAGCTTTTCCTTGGATAATGATTGAATCATCGCCTAACTTTACAAATCCTCCAAGTAAGTTACATACTTCCTTAATGGCAAGCTTCCTATTACTTTCCTTGTATGAGAGTTTATTAGTACCTTGAATAATTACTGTCCCATCCGCATTAGATGCAGTAGCGACCAAAATAGGGGCTAAATCTGGCGTTTCTTCAATGTTTAAAGTAATGCCACCTAAACTTCCTTCAAGGTAAGTAATAATATCTTCTTCAACTCTAAATTTCACTCCCATAGCATCAAGAAAATCTAACATCTTCTTATCACCTTGAATGGAGTCTAAATTTAAGCCTTTAACTTGAAGTTCTTGGTGAAATACACTCGCAGCTAACCAAACAGCTCCATTTGAAAAATCACCCTCAACAGTAACATCATTTGCCTTAAATTTTGAAGCATTATCAAGTCTAATAACATCATCTTCAATTACAAAGTTAATACCGAATTTATTTAAAGCATCAATTGTAAGTTTAATATAAGGATTATTAAAATCAATATCTTTAACTTTTACTTTTGCATCCTCTCCTAAAAATGGAAGTGCAACTATCATTCCACTAATCAACTGAGTTGTAATTTTTCCTGATAATAGAAACTCTTTTTCAGTAAAATTACCAGTAATTGTAATTGAATAAGTTCTTCTTTGAAAATCTAGTCCTTTTAAATCTAGAAGGTCACTTGTATAAATTCTATCAATAAGTCTTTTTGTAGATGTGATTGTAACTTTTTTTGAAAACAAAATCAAAATTGGCAGTAACACTCTAAGGGTTGTTGCTGATTCGAGGATTGTTAAAGTGCGGTCAGTTAGTTTTGGTTTTCCAACACCTTTTACAATAATTTGATCTTTTTCAATTTTAAATTTAGCACCAAGCTGTTTTAAAACATCTATTGTAGCTAAAGTATCATCACATATTAAAGGGTTTTTAATTATTGATTTTCCTTTGCTTAAGGCAGCACAAATAAGATAACGATGTGTTATGCTTTTTGATGCAGGAACTTCAATAATACCTTTTAATTTACTTGGAAAAATTTTTAAATCCATATTAATCACCTAATATATAATAAGTATACTATAAGTTGCAAAAAAAATAAAGTAGAAACTAATCAATCTAAAAGAGCCTCAAATGAGGCTCTTTGAAAGTCAATTTTATCTTTCGCTTGATATAATTCTTGCAACAAGTGGTAAAATTTCTAAGTATAGCCAAATTATGATGAATATGAGTCCAAATGCTACATACCATTCGTAAACTTTTGGAGCACCACCTTCAACGACTTGACGTACTTGCTCCATATTGAAGAACAAATATAATGTTGCAAGGAATATAACTATTCCAGAAACAAGTAAATTCATACCAAAACTAAATTCCATACCACGATAAACAGTAGC
>DUVT01000179.1 GCA_012840905.1 Acholeplasmataceae bacterium | reverse complement strand
TAGGTGCAATATATATTTATTATGCACATAAAAAGGAAAATATCTATATTAATTATAGTTTTATAGAAGAACAGAAAAAACTATACTATGATAAAGTATTAAAAAATATTTATAAAATTGTAATAGTTAATATTATAGTTTTCTTAATTTCAATACTTTTAACTTATGTTTTAACAGATATATTACTTACTGCAATTTGGGCTATTGTATTATCTTTTTTGTTTTGTGTAGTATCTTTGAGTTTAATATATTTATTTTTATCTTGGTTAGATAGATCTAGGTATGAAGAAGACACAGTAGAAGATCTAGAGAGTACGCAAATCACCTTTACAAAAACTTCCCTAATAATTGGAATAACACTAATTGTGTTAAATTTCATAAGCACTTCTTTATCTCTTTTTCAACATTTCGCCATCTCGCACATAATAAATAATTTTATGTCAATGGAGTCAGTGTTAGGAAAATTTGTATTACTTCAATCAAATATTCAAGTTTATTTAAGAATTTTTATAGCTGTTATATTTATATTATTATTAATTAATATGACTAGATATGTAATAGAAAATAGCAAAACTAATCAAGCACTAAAGATTTTTATAATCTTTGAACTAGTAAAGCTAGCTTTTAGCTATATACAAGGATTTATTCTAACGATCATGAGCGTTAATGAAAATCTTAATGTATATAGATATATTATTTCTGGAAACAGTATTTTAAATAACTTAATATCTTTAACTAATGGTGTTATAATATTAATTTTAATACTTATGATAACAAAAGAGTTTAAAGTTAATCAAGTAGTAATAGTTATTCCAAGTTTTATATTATTTCAAAAATTAGTAGTTATATTAATGAATAGATTTATTAATCTAAATTTTTGGAATGTTTTAACTTATCAAATAAGTTTTATTTTAGGAACTGCATTAACATTCGTGTATATGTTAGTTAATAAATCAAAACGACTTGATTTAATAAAATACAATTTTTAGCCCTTTTAAACTAGGGCTATTTTGTTTGAAAATGAAAGACTATTAATAGAATTTATACATTTGTAAATAATATTAAATAGGAAAAATCTACTTGATTAAAAGCGGGTTTTAATACTAGAATAAAAAAATTAAAATTTAGATAACGTTTTTAAATAGAATTTTTCTTGAGTTTATGGTAAAATAATAATTAATTGGATATATTTTTTGGAGGATTAAAATATATGAAAAGAAAAACAAAAATTGTTTGTACTATAGGACCTGCTATAGACAACGAAGAAATGTTAGAGAAAATAATTGAAGCAGGAATGAGCGTTGCAAGATTAAACTTTTCTCATGCAAACTATGATGAGCATGGTGCTCGTATTAAAATGATTAGGAAGGTAGCTGAAAGATTAAATAAATTTATCGGGATAATGGCAGATACAAAAGGACCAGAAATTAGAACTGGCATCTTCGAAGATGGTAAAGTATTTTTTAATAAAGGTGATGAAGTTACTATCGTAAAAGAAGAAATTGTTGGAACTAAAGAAAGATTCCATATTGCTTGTCCTGAATTATTTGATGATATTAGTGCTGGGGATTATTTATTAGTAGACGATGGAAAAATGCGACTTGATGTAGTTGAAGTTAAAAAAGATGAAATCAAAGTTGTAGTTAGAAACTCTGGACCAATTAAGAGTCGTAAAGGAGTTAACGTTCCAAACGTAAAATTATCTATGCCATTCGTATCTGAAAAAGATAGATCAGATCTTATTTTTGCATGTGAAATGGGTGTAGACTTAGTTGCTGCATCTTTCGTGCGTAGACCTGAAGACATTTTAGAAATTAGAGAAATATTAGATAAACATAACGGTAAACGTATTGAAATTATCGCTAAAATTGAAAACCAAGAAGGATTCGATAATATCGAAGAAATCTTAAAAGTTGCAGATGGGGTAATGGTTGCTCGTGGTGACATGGGTGTAGAAATTAACCCTGAATATGTACCAATTTATCAAAAGAAAATTATTGCAAAAGCAAATGAATTAGGTAAACCAGTAATTACTGCAACACACATGTTAGAATCTATGATGACAAATCCACGTCCAACAAGAGCTGAAGCAAGCGACGTTGCTAATGCTATTCTTGATGGAACTGATGCAGTTATGTTAAGTGGCGAATCAGCAGCTGGTGAATATCCAATTGAATCTGTTCAAACAATGAATAGAATTGGTGAAACTATTGAAGAAATTTTCCCATATGCTGATAGATTGCAAAAATCAATTCTTTCATCACAAGAAACAGTTAACGATGCTATCGGAATTGCAGTTAGCCAAAGTGCTTTAACTCTTCATGATGTTGGTGCAATCGTTGCGTTTACTGAAACAGGTGGTACTGCTAAACGTATTTGTAAGTTTAGACCATGTGTACCAATTATCGCAGTAACAGATAATTTAGATACATGTAGAAGATTATCATACTACTGGGGTGTAACAAGTGTACTTCGTGATACAGTTACAGATATTTCTCAATATAATCCAATTGCAATTGAAGTTGCAAAAGAATTCGGCTTGAAGAAAGGTGAAAAAATCATTATTACTTCAGGTTGGGGTCAAAAACACGGAAGTACAAATAATATGAGTATTATCGAAGTTAAATAATTGTAGACATTCCCAAAACGATTAGCGTTTTCGCTAATCGTTTTTTGAATTTAAAAAGTGTTTTATGATAAAATATTAATAATATTGTTTTTAAGGAGTAATTAGATGGAAGTCAAATTTGCAAAGAAAAAGGCATTCACAGTAATTGGAAAATTAAGATCTAGCTTTGAAGGACCAAGTTTTATTGATAATGCCTGGAATGAATTTAATCGAGGTTTAAATGAAGTTTTAAAATTCGCAAAAAAGGATGAGGATGGAAAACTTGTTGGTGTTTGGGGAGCGATGAGTAATTTAGATCAAAACTTTGGGATTTGGGAAAACAATTATAGCGAGGGATTATATCTTGCTTCAATAGAAGTTAGGGATGAAGCTATAGCACCACTGCATTGGACCAGATGGAGAATTCCTGAATTTAATTATGCATATGTAAAAGTTGAAAATAATTATAGTGAAGTTTTTAAATATGTATTAGGTGAGTTTTTACCTAAAAATAAATTAAAGCTTGCAGGTGCTGTTCAAGAATTTTATAATCCAAATGAACATATGCAACTTTATCTTTTTTTCCCAGTGATGTGATTTAGATTATTCTGTGTCAATACCTTTTGATTTTTTCACTAAAAAGCACTAAACATTAGTACAGTTTAAGCTGACTTTCTTGATTGTTTTTTCTTGAAACTATAATAAGTCCATGGGTGGCAATCTTTAGGTTTGTGACCTTTGTATTTTGGTTTGGTTGGTTCATGTGTATCGAATGTTTTAGAAACCTTATGGTTTACTTCTAACTCATATAACTCGAAAATTTCTTCACCTATTGATGCTAACAAGGTACCATCAAATGCCTTTAAAACACAACATATTGTCTTTGGTTTTACTAAAACCAAACTACCTTGATCATAAAACTGATAATATTTTTTATTATATTTAATCGAATTACCATTGTCTACTTTGCGTTTAGAAATAACTGCTAATGTATAGTTAATTTTCTCTAAACTTATTTGCGTATCATAAACAGATTTGGTATAATCTACTGGTACAGAGAACTGCTCGTTGAATTTCTTGATGTAAGAATCAAGGAATTCATTAGCTCTTTGTATATCTGTTATGCCTGCTAGTTTAAGTTCTGTAATTAGTCGACTTTGGAGTGTTTGAAACATCCTTTCAATTCGTCCTTTGGCTTGGGGAATTGAAGTAGTTCTAAGTTCGATCCCTAAACGATGACAGGCATAACCAAATTGTGTAAATGTGTCCTTCTCATCAGAAGGATTTTTTAAACTGTTATATTCAAAGACTGTGCGTCTATCAGTTAGGAAACATGCTGGTATTCCCCTAGTAATGAGGATTTGGTGTAAGATGTGGTAATAGCCATTTAAAGTCTCTTGTAGGTCAAAATAAGCACCTACAATCTGTCCTGAGGCATCATCAACAGCTAAATGTAGGAAAGATTTGGTTTCACCACACCACAAGTGGTGTGAGGCATCCATCTGTATTATCTCTCCTTGATACTTAGCTCTAGGTGTCCTAGGGTGCGAGATAATAGGCTCTTGAAGGTTTGTAGAAGCTACATAATCTTCCTCGGCTTTAGTTAGCTTAACTTTGTTTTCAATTTTCTTCATCAATCTTTCATTAGCTTTTTTAAGCGTTTGCTTGTTGCATTTTGGGGAAATGAAACCTTCGCTTGATAATAAGTTATGTAACTTGTTATAGGATATTTTAATATTTTCTTTTTCTGCTAGAAGATCTTGAAAATGTCTAAAGTTTGCATTGATGTAAGTGTCGCGGTAAAGAGATATAATTTTCTTAGATAATTCATCACTTAAAGTGGTGGTTGGTTTACGGCCCCTATTGCCGTGAATAAATCCCTCTTTACCAGAAGTTTTATAAGTTTTAATAAGGTTGTAAACAGTACGAATAGTACATTTAAGTAAAGTAGAAGCACGCTTAGTAGAAATCTCTTTTGAAGCAGCGCGCTTGATAGTATCAAATTTTAATTGTTCATTCATTCTTAAATCGACCTTTCTCATAAATTCCCTCCAAATATAATTTACTAAATTATACCAAGAGTATATAAAAATGAAAATAAAAAACTTTTAAATAACGCGGCGTTTAATATAGTTGTCTTAATAGACTATCTATCTTCTATATTGATATTGAAATAATCATAAGATAATCTAATATGAATTTATCATAAGATAGTTATAGTTTTTAGTAAAAACAATAGAAAACCTTTTCAAATCTTATTTATTTTGTTATAATAAAGTTAATAATTAAATATAGGAGGTACTTATGAATATTAGTATTAAAAAAATTGGAGCTATAGTTTTATTTATGTTTTCGATTTTTATTTTATCTGGATGTGATTCTATAACATCACAAGAGACCGTTACTTCAATTGAAGTAGAGGCAACCACACTAGAAGATAGCTATGATATTGATACTTTTGAATTATCAAGCATCAGCATTAAAGTGTCATTTTCTGATGGAAAGTTTCAGTCAATACCTATTACTGAAGCTATGTTATCAAATGAACATTTAGCATTACTT
>DUVT01000178.1 GCA_012840905.1 Acholeplasmataceae bacterium | reverse complement strand
TACAGAAATCTTTTTAATCACTTTTATAACTTCATTTTTTGGAGTATTAGGTGTTAGTTTGTTTGTTATTCAAGCAAATAAATTAGGAGAATTAATTTTCTTTCCATTTTATATACCATTAATAAGTTTTGGTGCATTTTTACTTATTAATACATTTGTAGGGTTACTACCAGTGAATAAATTACTTCGTTTATTTCCTGCAGAAATTTTAAGTAAATATGATATTTAAAAAGGGCTCGTAGCCCTTTTAATTTACAAGATTATTTGGAAAATAAAATATTGCTTTATTTTATTTTTTCTCTTCTACTAATGTGATATAATATGCTTAAAGTATAAAGAATAACTAATAATACTTTTTGAGAAAGGAAGTATAGATAATGATCAAACTCCAAAATGTCTCTAAGTATTATCAAGGTGAAGGGACTGTAACTCAAGCACTTCATCGCGTAAACTTAGATTTTGAATTAGGCGAATTTGTTGCAATAACTGGGGAAAGTGGAAGTGGTAAAAGTACACTACTTAATGTTATTGCAGGGATAGATTCATATGAAGAGGGCGAACTTTATATAAATGGTGAAGAAACATCTCATTTTGATGATGAAGATTGGGAAGATTATCGTAAAGAAAAAATTGCTTTTATCTTTCAAAATTATAATTTAATTGATTCTTATACAGTATTAAAAAATGTAGAAGTAGCACTTGTAATTCAAGGCTTAAGTAAAAAGGAAAGAAGAGAAAAAGCTAAAAAGATTATTGATCAAGTCGGATTATCAAGTCATTTAAGACATCGAGCATCTAAATTATCTGGTGGGCAAAAACAACGCTTAGCAATCGCAAGAGCACTTGCGAAAGAAACAGAGATAATAGTTGCTGATGAACCAACAGGAAACTTAGATAGTGAATCTGGCAGACAAGTCTTAGAACTTTTAAATGAGGTTGCAAAATCTAAACTTGTTTTTGTAGTTACACATAACTTTGATCAAGTAAAGGATTATGTAACTCGTAAAGTAAGACTATTTGATGGTGAAGTAGCAGAAGATAAAGTGTTAAAACCTTTTACTAAAGGAAATGTTTATGAAAAAAGAGAAGAAGAAAATAGTGAAACAAAACAAGCAGTTACAATTGCAAGTTTTAATATATTTGGTCAACCTAGAAAATCAATCTTTCTATTTTTAGTTAGTCTTGCTATTGTAAGTGTATTATTCTTCTTATATTCATCTCAGAAAAATTATAGTACAGACTATCCTATCTCATCAAATACAAATATTTATCCTGAAAGGATGATTGTTACAAGAAAAGATAAGCAACCATTGACAGAAGATGATTTTAATTTACTTAATGAAGATAGTAGAATTGAAAAAGTTATAGTCGATGATAGTTTTATTGATGGTTATCTCTATTCTCATGATGAACCATATTTCTCAGGACAGATGTTGTTTTCTGTAAATACTAACGATGAATCATTGCTTGGAAGACTTCCTGAAAACGACTTTGAAATTTTCTTAAGTATGTATTATAGTGATTTTGAAAGAGATAATTTATTAAATAATGTAATAGGGGAAAAAATAACTTTTTCTTTTCAATCGGGTTC
>DUVT01000177.1 GCA_012840905.1 Acholeplasmataceae bacterium | reverse complement strand
CATAATTTGGAGAGAGAATTATTCCCCGATATAATGGATCACTATTTGCAACAGCAACTGGCTTACCGACAAGTGAAGGATCTTCTGCCATTTCTACTGATGCAAAGAATGCATTCATATCAATATGAAAAATAATTCGCGAAGAATTCATAAATTATCATTCCTTTTTTTATTAGTTTATGTTATAATATGTTGTATACATAATTATAACATATTTTGAGGTGAAATTAATGAACAATCGTAAGAAAAAAAATACTGTTTCTAAAAAAGAAAGAGAACCTATAGTTAAAACACGAGTTAAACGTGATAACTCAATTGAAGTTGAACTTAAAAACCCCGCTAACACACTAATTGGAAAAATCTTTGTTTATATTTTAGTAATTGGTATGGTTGGCGGTAGTTTATTTGGTTTAATTTATTTATTAATTGAAGCTTTAAACAAATAAAAAAACTAAGAGTAATCTTATATGATACTCTTAGTTTTATTTTTTACACTACTCTTGATAATAATTCACGTTTTTCTCGTTTATGGATCAATCGTAATCTATCTGCTATCATAGCAATAAATTCAGAATTAGTTGGTTTAGATTTGTGATAACTTATAGTATAACTGAAAATATCACTTATTGCATCTATATTTCCTCTAACCCAAGCAACTTCAATAGCATGGCGAATTGCACGTTCAACTCTTGAAGATGTGGTGTTAAATTTTCTTGCAACTTCTGGATATAAAACTTTTGTGATATTACCTAAAATATCTATATTATAATAAACCATAGTTATAGCTTCACGTATGTATAAATACCCCCTAATATGTGCTGGAACTCCAATTTCATGTAATATAGAAGTGATTTCAGTATCTAAGTCGGTTTTATTGTTTAATAAACTATAAGTGTTGTTAGCTTTTGCTTCACTTTTTTGGGCACTTAATTTTTTTATAGTATCAAAAAGGCTAGTAAAATTAATCGGTTTTACAACAAAATAATCAGCACCCAACTCTGCAACACTATTCATGATTTTTTCATTAGAAAACGCGGTAATTGCAATAATGTTTTTTGGAACTTTGTAACGATCCTTCTTAGTCTTTAATTCTTGTAATACTTTAACACCATCTAGATTTGGCATAAAAATGTCTAGAATAAGCAAGTCTACCTGAGTAACTCGTAATGTGTTAAGTAATGTTACCCCATCACTGTGTACGCCAACAACTTCAATCTCTTTCTTGTCACTGAAGAAATCTTTCATAGCTTGTACAAGTTCTTTTCCGTCATCTGCGATAATAACTTTTAAAGTTTCCATATTTAATTTACCTCCCCATATTTGTACTTCCTAATTTACACCATCATAATTTATTTTTTCAAGGGGTTTTTATATCTTTCTTAATTTTATTTGATTTTAAGATACACCAAACTGAAAATTCGACATATTTATAAATGTTTTGATTACTATGAGTAGCGAGTTTGTCGAAGTTTGTCGAATAATGTTTAAATAACTAGACAAGCAGTTAATTTTTATTAAAATATTTAAAAAAAGCCGAAAATATACTATAATATTATAGACTGGAGGTATGTTTTATGGATAATTTAGAAAAAGTATTAGAAGCGATGAGAAACGCTGGAAAACCATTAACTGCGGGAGAAGTTACTGAATTAACAGGATTAGATAGAAAAGAAGTTGACAAAGCTTTTAAAGAACTTAAAAAGCAAGAAAAAATCGTTTCTCCTATTAGATGTAAATGGGAACCAAAAGAATAATTTAAAAAAGAGGATTAACCACTAAGGTTTTTCCTCTTTTCTTTTTTAGCCAAATCAGAAAGCATTATACATCCACATTGCATACACGCCATAGCCATATTCTGGAGAATCAACAACAACATGGGAAACAGCACCAATTATTTTATTATTTTGAATAATTGGGCTACCACTCATCCCTTGAATTATTCCTCCTGTACTACTCAATAATCTTTGATCAGTTATTTTTATTTTTATTCCTTTAATACTAATAGACGTTTGATTTTTTACTTCTACTACTTTAACTGCATACTTTTCCTTTTTAGACCCATCTATAACTGTCCATATTTCTGCATCACCTAATACTACTTCTTTTGGTTCAGCTATTCTTAAAGGTTTTTCATTTGAAAAATCAGTTAAATTATTTACTCTACCAAATATACCAATGTTAGTGTTTTTTTCTATTGTACCGATAATTGTATTTGATAAAGTAGCTTGTTTTTCACCTGGAATTCCTGGTAATGATTTTCTTATACCACGAATTGATGATGATGTGATTGAACCAAGTTTACTTCCATTTAACTCTTCTGGTATAACTGAATGGCCTAATGCAGCATATTTCATATGCCTGGGGTTAATAAATGTAATAGTACCTACACCAAGCACTTCGTCCTTTACATATAGGCCGATTGTCATTTTGCCATTATCAGCTTTTACTACTCTACATGTAGTAATAATATATTGATTTTGTCGTTTTAATTTTAAAAGAATATCTTGTTCAGATTCTAAATTATTAAGTATTGCTTGTAAATCGCTTATTTTTTCTACTACTTTACTATTTACTTCGACGATTTTATCGCCAACTTCAATATTACTTTTATCCCAGGGAGATGCTTCCCCATTTTTTGTTTTTACATCATATTTCCCGGTTATGTAAATACCTGTATTGAGTTGTAAACCAATAGATTCTCCTCCAGGTATTACAAAGGCATTAATCGGCTGTGCAGCAAGTGATGTGGAAGGTAGTAACAAAATTACAAACACTAAACTTAAGCATAATAAAATTCTTTTCCAAATTTTGATAAAAATTCCTCCTTTTTTGGCTACACATTTAGTATTTGTAAAAAGGGAAGAAAAAAAGCACTTTTAAAAATTGGAAGTGCTTTTTTAATTTATAGAACTTTTTAATAATTCAATTGCTAAGTTTTTGCTTGCTTCTGTTACTATTCCATTAGAAATCATCTTCGCAATTTCAATTACACGTAAATCATGATCTAATTCTTCAATTTTTGTAATTGTGCGTTTTTCTGATTTCTCAATAATAACATCTTTAGTTATATTAATTTGATGATCACTAATAGCCGCAACTTGTGGAAGATGAGTTACACATAGCACTTGTAAGTTTTTAGAGATTGATTTAATTTTATTTGCAATACTATAAGCAACTTCTCCACTTACTCCATTATCAATTTCATCAAAAATAATTGTTTGTAAATTAACTTTTTCACTTATTATCTCTTTTAGAGCTAACATGAAACGAGATAATTCACCACCACTTGCAACTTTAGATAATGGCTTTAATGGCTCTCCAATATTAAAACTAATTAGAAAATCAACTTCATCAATGCCATTTGGTTTGAAAGTGATGTTATCTAAATCATTAAATACAATTTCAAAACGAGTATTTTTTAGTTTTAAATCTTTTAAGTTTGCAATTAATGATTTTTCAAGTGATTTTGCTAAAGAAATTCTAATTTCACGAATATTTTTTCCTATTTCTAATGTTTTATTATAAGACTCTTTTACTTTTTTTTCTAAATTTGCAATTATTTCGTCATAATTTTCAATATTAGAAATTTCTTTTTTCATTTCTTCGTAATATTTTAAAATTTCTTCAGTTGTTTTTTTGTATTTACGTTTAAAGTCTGAATATAAACCTAATCTTTCATTAATATATTCTAATTCACTTTCATCAAAATCAGCTAGTTTAAAATCTTTCCTTACTTGATCTACAACATCTACAATTTGATAGTATGCATCTTCTAATGTACTTAAATATTCTTTATATTTAGGATCGATTTCTTCAAGTTTTTTTAAATTAATAGTAGAATTATAAATATTATCAAGTGTGCTTTCTTCATCGTAGTAGTCGATAAATTCTTTTAAATTATTCAATAAATTTTCATAATTCATCAAATAATTACTTTTTTGTTTTAGCTCTTCTTCTTCTGAAATAGAAATCTTTGCAGTTTCAATTTCATTAATTTGAAATTTTAAAAAATCTAATCTTTGTAAATCTGAATCATTTCTATTTAATAAATCTTTATATTCTTTATTGAATTTATTGTAATTTTTAAGTTCTTCTTGATAATTAATTAATAATTCCTTAACTTCTTCATTATCAATGAAATCTAAGTAGT
>DUVT01000176.1 GCA_012840905.1 Acholeplasmataceae bacterium | reverse complement strand
TGGGTTGAGCTTAGATTATACTAGAGAACGCTTCACAATGGATGAAGGCTTAAGTGATGCTGTTACTGAAGTGTTTGTAAAGATGTATAATGATGGCTTAATTTATCGCGGTGAAAGAATTATAAATTGGGATGTACAAAGTAAAACTGCTTTAAGTAATGTAGAAGTAGAATACGAAGAAATTGAAGGTGCATTCTATTCAATCGAGTATAAATTTGCTGATGGCGAAGGTGGCTTGGTTATAGCAACTACAAGACCTGAAACAATGTTTGGGGATGTTGCTTTAATGGTTCATCCCGAAGATGAGCGCTATCAAGAGTTTATCGGTAGAAAAGTTATTATCCCAACAACTGATCGCGTAATTCCTGTTATCGCAGATGACTATGTTGATATGGAATTTGGTACAGGGGTTGTAAAAGTTACACCAGCTCATGACCCAAATGACTTTGAAGTTGGCTTGCGTCATAATTTAGATCGGCCATTATGTATGAATGAAGATGGAACAATGAATGAACTCGCTGGTGTTTATAATGGTTTAGATAGATTTGAATGTAGAAAAAAATTAGTTGCTGATTTAGAGAAAAGTGGTCACCTAAAAGGTATTAAAAAAATGATTCATAGCGTTGGTCATAGCGAAAGAACTGGGGTAATTGTAGAACCTAGACTTTCAAAACAATGGTTTGTTTCAATGGATAAGTTAGCAGAAGCAGTATTAGAAATGCAAAAAACTGACCAAAAGATTAACTTTGTTCCAGAACGCTTTGAAAAGATCTTTCTAAATTGGTTAACTAATATCCAGGATTGGTGTATTTCAAGACAATTATGGTGGGGTCATAGAATACCTGCGTATTACCGTGGTGAAGAAGTATATGTTGGTGTTACACCACCAGAAGGAGAAGGTTGGGTTCAAGATGAAGATGCACTTGATACATGGTTTTCTAGTGCACTATGGCCATTTTCTACACTTGGTTGGCCAGAAGAAACAGAAGACTTTAAACGTTACTTCCCAACTGATGTATTAGTAACTGGTTATGATATTATTTTCTTCTGGGTTGCAAGAATGGCATTCCAATCTAAGTACCTAACAAACCAACGACCATTTAAAGATGTATTAATTCACGGTATTATTCGTGATGAAATAGGTAGAAAACTATCCAAATCTTTAGGTAATGGCGTTGATATGGAAGATGTAAAAAAACAATATGGTATGGATAGCTTACGTTACTTCCTAACTACCACAACAAGTCCAGGTCAAGATATTAGATATTCTGATGAAAAGATGGAAGCTAGTTGGAATTATATTAATAAAATTTGGAACATTTCTCGATATATTGGCATGAGTTTTGATAATAACAATTATAAAAATGAGCCAATTAATATAAAATTACTTAACACAGTTGATAAATGGATCCTTACAAAACTAAATGAATTAATTAAATCAACTGATCACAATTATGAGAAATATGAATTTGGTGAAGTAGCAAGAGCAATTTATAAATTTGTTTGGAATGATTTTGCATCTTGGTACTTAGAAATGACTAAAGTAACATTTGCAGATGGAAGTAATGAACAAAAAATAAATACATGTGCTGTGTTAAGTTATGTATTAACTGCAATTTTAAAATTACTCCATCCATTTATGCCATTTGTTACAGAAGAAATATATCAAATGTATAATGAAGGAAGTATTACAGTAAGTGAATGGCCAGTAATTAATGAAGAATTTAGTTTTTCCGAATCCGAACAAATTGAATTAATCTATGATATTATTACTACAATTAGAAACGTAAGAGCAGAGAAAAACGTTCCCAATAGTAGACAAATAGATCTAGAACTTCAAGTTCATACAAAAGAAGAACTAGATTTTATTAATAATCATTTAAATTACTTACAGAGATTTACTAATTATGAAAATATCTTAGTTACTACTGAAGAAGTTGATACAACTAAGAAAATTGTTAATGTGTTAAGCAATGCGGTTGTTTTAGTACCGCTACATCAACTTGTAGATTTAAACGAAGAACTTAAAAAACTTGAAGATCAAGTAAAAAAATTAAAATCAGAAATTGAACGTTGCAATAAGATGCTAGGTAACCCTAACTTTGTAAATAAGGCTCCAAAAGAAAAAGTTGAGCTTGAAAAAACAAAGCTTGAAGATTATGAACGTCAATTAGAAGAAGTATATAAATTAATTGAAGATTATAAGTAAGGAGAATTTATGGCAGACTGCCCCAAATATACTTTGTTAGTAAGAAATATTGAAAATTTGGCTAGTGAAGATTTATTAGAAAATCTTAAAGGGATGTATGATGTTATCTATAATGGAGATTTGATTGCTGATATAGTTTTAGATCTTAATGATCTAAAGCTATATCACAATTATAATGAAGAATTAATCTGTGAATTAAACGATTATTCAGAAATTGGAAAATTATTATCTCAAGAAATTATTTCAAAAATTAAAAATGCTGACTTTGATGAAGAGTTTGGGATTCAAATGTTAGGTGGTTCAAAAGATGTATTTAATAATCTTTGTATTAATTATTACAAAGAGTACAAAGATTCATCAAATATAATTACTACTCTAATGGAAGCAAGCGAAAATGACAAACTTCACAAGGTTCTCCATAAAATTAAAGGTGTTTCATTTTATGTAGGTGGTGAGAAATTTTATAAACTTACTTGCCAAGTTGAAACTAAAGTTTTATGTGGGGAAGCAACAATAAATGACCTAAAATATTTTAATAAGTATCACGAGAGAATTTTAAATTTTTTGTTAGAAAAGGTGAAAAATGTTTAAGAACGTAAATGATTTAATTGCATTTATTGAATCACAAAGACGAATAACGCCAAAAGTTTCACTTAAAAGATTTAAGAAGATTTGTGAGTTATATGGTAATCCACAAAACAACATAAATTATATTCATGTAGGTGGAACGAACGGCAAAGGCTCAACAATAGCATTTCTTAAGAGTATTCTTAGAAATGCTAATTATAATGTCGCAACATTCATCTCGCCTTATATAATTAAGTTTAATGAGCGAATCACTTATAATGATGATTATATAACTGATGAAGAAATATTAGAAATTGGAAATTACATCTTAAGTAAGTATTACTTACTAGATGAACATAATTTGGATCATTTATCTTTTTTTGAGTTTGTAACTTTAATGGCATTTATATACTTTTCAAGATTAAAAAACTTAGATATAGTTTTACTTGAAGTAGGTATTGGTGGACTTCTCGATGTTACAAATATAATAACCCCACTTATTTCGGTTATTACGAGTGTTGATTATGATCATATGAATGTCTTAGGAAACACATTACAAGAGATTGCGATTAATAAATTGGGGATTGTAAAAGAAAGTAGACCGCTTGTTACAATCGAAAATGCTGAGATAAATGATTTAATAATTAATACAACAACTGCCAAAAATAGTAAATTAGTCTTAGTAAAACGAGAAGATATTAAAAATATCAAATTATCAATTTCAAGTACCAGTTTTTCATATAAACAATATAAAGATTTATTGTTAAGTTTATTAGGAAAGCACCAAACAGAAAATGCTGCAATTGCCCTTGAAGTGATTAATCTATTAAATCATTTTTATAATTTTGAAATTAGTAGAGAAGCAATTTATCAAGGCCTTGCAAATACTTTTTGGCCAGGTAGATTACAAGTAGTCTCAAAAGAACCCTTAGTAATCTTAGATGGTGCTCATAATAAAGATGGAATTAGACGATTAACTCAATTTATAAGTGAAGTTAAAGGTGATGATAAGGTAAGAATTATTTTTGCGGTATCAGCTAATAAACAAAAAGAAGAAATGATTCCAATGTTAGAACAGGTTGCAGATGAAATAATTTTTACAAGTTTCCACTACAAACGTAGTGATGATGCTTCAAACTTACTTGAGTTATCAAATCATCCTAATAAAAGAGTAGAAGATGATTTAGAAAAATTAATTATGGAAGCTGAAACAAGTGACATGATTAATGTGTTTTGCGGGAGCCTATATTTCGTTTCAGAAATTTACAACCTAATACTTATACAAAAAAACAAGAACTAAAATAATAAAATTTTTAGTTCTTTTTTTTGACACAATTCTCTAATTGTGGAATGTATAATCAATTAATGAGGTGGAAAAGTATGAAACGAAGAGAAATTGATATATTCGGTGTTTTAGTCGGAATAGTAATTGGTTGTATTCTAGGTTTTTTCCTTTCTACAAGAATCAACATAGAAATGCCAATCGAAAATGAAGATGAAGTACTTGCACTAGTTGGCAATGTTTATTTATTACAAATTGAAAAAACAACAAATCCAGGTAATGCACAAAATATTTTAGTTGATATTAATTCAAAAGGCTTATATGCGGTTGCTGTCTTATATGGCAATAATTATTATATTTATGGGGGAATTGCAAATACTGAAAGTGAACTTGAAAGTTTAAAATTGGAGTTTTCTAGTAAAGGATATAATCCAATTATTAAACGAGAATATATATTAGATAAACCTAATATAGTTATAGATGAAGAAAATAAATATAAATTTTATAGTGAATGTACTGATAATTTAATTAGAAGTCTTAAGGGAGAAAAACTGGAAATTAGTGCAGAAACTAAAACGAATCCAGCTAATTTAGAACTCTTTTCTGCTATGCTCACTATTAACTCAATTCAAAATGAAAAATTACTTAGCGAAATTAGGTTATCAATTTATAAAATGATAACAGAGGATTTGAATTAAACGAAAATATATAAATACTTCCATAATATTAATATGGAGGTATTTTTTTATGAGTTATATGGTTAGAGAAATGCCCCTTGCTGATCGACCAAGGGAGCGTTTAGTAAAATATGGGGCCACGTCACTAGCAAATTATGAATTACTTGCAATTATTCTAGGTACTGGAACAAAAGATAAATCGGTATTAGATCTTGCAAAAAAGGTATTAATTGAATTTGAAGAGTTAAACCGACTTAATGAAGTTACAGTGAATGAACTAATGAAAATAAAAGGAATTGGTAAAGCTAAAGCAATTTCAATTATTGCTGCAATCGAATTTGGTAAGCGGGTTAACCAACCAATTAATCTTGGTGTAAGAATCAAAGATTCAAGAGATGCTTATAATTTTTTAAAAGATTCCCTACAAAATGAAATGCAAGAAAACTTAGTTTGTATTTATTTAAATAATAATTCAGAAGTAATAAATGTAAAAACTATAAGTATAGGTAGTATTTCAAATACGATTTTTAATCCTCGAGATATATTAAAATGGGCATTAAAGTATTCTGCAGTTGCAATAATTTTAGCTCATAATCATCCTAGTGGAAATATAACACCATCTATGGAAGATGTAATTGTTACAAAAAATATTATTAAAGCAGCAAAGATTGTAGACATTTTAGTAGTTGATCATATAATTATTGGTAAAAATAGATTTTACTCATTTTTAGAGAATCGAAAACTCTAAGTTATAAGTTGGATAAGTTGTTCATATAATTTAGTGGGTGATTGATATGAATGATGAATTAAATTTCTTAGATAGATTTTTATACAAGTTTATTATTTGTCTAGTATTATTAATTTCTGTTTTATTACTTAATAAAGTAAATGTAGTTGATTTGGATAAAGTACAAAGTAAAATGTCTGAAAACATTAATATATTAAAGGTATTAAAGTTAGTAAATGGAGAAAAAGGAGTATTTATTCCAATTGAATTAAATGATGATGTTCTTCAAACCGTAAGTCAAACTTATTTAAATTATAAAGAAATAGATGGTGGAAAACGAATTTTCATTAATGAAATGCAAGGAGTAGAAGTTTATAAAACAGGAATAATTATAAAAATCTTTCAAAATAAAGATAATACATTTCGAGTGACTGTAAAAGGTATTGATGATATAGAATACGTTTATGATAACTTAGAAACACTAGATTACAATATTTATGGGATTGTAAAAAGTGGAGATAATTTAGGTAGTGCAAGAACTGTGAAAGATAAAACGTATTTTGATTTTTATGAAATTAAATACTTATGAAAATAAAATTTCATTATTCATTAATAATTTTACTTACTATCTTTTTATTCAGTGGACTGTTTATTGAGATACTTATTTTCTTCTTAATTATAACAGCCCACGAATGTGGGCATTTATTTGCTTTAAAAATGTTTAAGCAAAAAGTTCACTGTTTAAACTTAACAATAGTAGGGGGAATTTTAGAAGTAGAACGGGAAGAAATAGCAATAATAAAGGAAATTATTATTAATTTAAGTGGGGTAATTATTAATGTTTTAATTTACTTTGGTATTATTTTTCTTCCCGATTTTCCCTACAAGCCAATCATACTAAATTATAATTTATTGATGATTTGTTTTAATTTACTTCCTATTTATCCGCTTGATGGATTTAATTTATTTGAATCTATTTTTAAATTTATTAATGATCCTTTTAAAGAACAAAAGATTTTAAATACAATTTCTATTTTAACTTTGCTTGGAATCTTTATTTTATTAATTTTAAAAGCTAAAAGTTTTTCGGTAATAATCTTATTTATTTTTTTAATTTTTCATAATTTAGTTTTAAAAATTAAAACAACTGAAATTGCCTTAAAGAAATATGTAAAAAGATATAATTACTTAAAAGAAACGACCTAATTGTGATATAATACTTTTATGAAGAAAAAAAATCAAATGATGTATGAAATTAATTTAAATTCGCGGAAATTTAGAGTCATTATTACAAAGAAAAAAATCAAAAAGATTATAATAAGACTTAACTATAGATTAGAAATATTAGTAAGTTCACCACTCTTTATAAGTTACAGTGATGCTCTAAATTATATTTTTCAGAATGCAGAATGGTTGGAAAAGATTATTAATAAATATGATCTAATAATCAAAGAATTTAGTGTAAATGAGTTTTATGAAAAGAAACTTATTTATATTCAAGGTAATAAATATTATTTAGAAGAAAAATCTAATCTTGATACAGTTTATAAATTAGTGGATAATACATTCTATTTCAAAGGAAATATTGATAGAGTAATTGATAAAATATATCAAGATCACTATTTTTTAATTGAAGCAGCATTTAATTATGCTTATAAAGCTTTTTATAACAATATAAAACAAAAACCAAAACTTGTAATTCGTAAAATGAAAGCAAGATGGGGTAGTTGTAATTACAATAATGGGAAAATCAATATTAATCGGATGTTAATATGTGTACCAAATGAGTTATTACATTATGTTGTTGTACATGAATTTACTCATTTAATCTTTCCTAATCATAGTAAACAGTTTTATAACTTCTTAAATCAAGTTATTCCAAACTATAAAGAAATTGAAAAACAGTTGAAAAAATATGCATTTCTTTTATCAAACTAGCTAAAGATTTAGGTTCTATAAAATATTTTATGGTTTATAGAAAGTAATTAAAAAGTTTTATGGTCGAAAACCATAAAACTTTTTAAATTTAACCATAAAACTTTTTAAAATCGACCATAAAACTCTTTTGGATAAATACATACATTAATTATTATTATTTTAATACTTATATGGTAGTTTATTTTTAGAGTTTGTATATAGTATTTTTGCTCTAAAAGTTTCAAAGTCTTTAAATCCAAATCCGATTCTTTTTATTACTTTTATGTAATTGTTTTTGCCTTCTATAAATCCATTAGACATTCGCTTATTAGTTTTTGGATTAATAATAAATGAATTAACTATTTCATTTAACCATACTTTATAAGTAGCAGCTACACTTTTGAAATAATTTACAGTTGAGTTGT
>DUVT01000175.1 GCA_012840905.1 Acholeplasmataceae bacterium | reverse complement strand
TAGAAAAAGAAATCGATAAATATGATAATCAAATTATTAATGAATCTAATGAAGATGAAAAGCGAATAGAAATAGAAGATCAACTAAATAAATTAACTCAAAAGATTGAAAAGACAATTAATTTAACTTTAGGCGGACTAGAAAATGAAGGAATTAGAAATGTCTTAATAAATTATTCAAAACAACTTGAGGAACACTTACACTTTGATGAAGCTGTTTATGTAATTTTTCCAATTGATGCTTTTGATGTGTTAGTTGAAGTTAATGATAATTTCGATAAAATCTTTACATTTAATTATAAAAAGAATCGTTTATACGAAAGAACTATTAGTTTTAGCAATTTAGCTGGTACGATTGTTGAGATGATAATTGCTCAAAATCATGAAGTAATGTTAGATTTTACTGATTCTGTATTAGATATTAAAGATATAATAACTAATACAAGCTATAAACAAATCGGAATAAATTCCTTAATTGCAGTTCCATTATTTAATAATAAAGAGTTATATGGTTGTGCAATTTACCTATCTAAAACAAACATCTTAAATAACAACTCACTTATGACAAACTTAAAAGTTGCATCTAAGTTTTTAGAAGGTAAACTAATTAATTTATATTATGAAGATAATATTAGAACTCTAAAAACATTAAATAATACTCTTGGTACTCATTTAAATACAGGTATCTTTTACTATAATTTAGATACTAAAAATGTTATTTTATCAAACAAATTACAAGAGTTTTTTGGCTTAGAAAATAGGAGGATTTCGTTAGAAGAATTTGAAGATTTTATTGTTCCTGATGACAAATCTGTACGAGATGGTATTAAAATAAAGTTTGAAAATGTAGAAGATTATAATGTAGAATACCGAGTACATGTTGATGGAAGAGAATACTTGATAAACGAAATTGTTTATCCATATATTAGTAAGGATGGAATCTTAAAATTTTTTTATGGCGTAATCAATATTTTAGAAGATGCAATTGAAATCGATAATGAAATATTTAAACGTCTAACTCTAGCTGATTTTGAAACAGAATTTTTAGAAATATTAAATAAAGCAAAAGATTTAGAATATAAAGCTAATTTTTTGAAGTTCAGAGTCAAGATGCTAGATGAATATAGTGCTAATATTCAAGTTAAGATTTATGATTATGTATATTCTAAGCTTCAAAAAGAATTAACGCCAAAAACTTATTATCTAGATAATAATGAATTTGTTGCAATAATTGAAGATGTTGATTCTAAAACTTTAGAAAAACAAGTTAAATTGCTACTAGATGAGTTTGATAAAGGCTTAATCGAAAACAATAACCATGCAATTTTTGAAGTTAAAGTTGGAGTTGTTAGATTCCCACTGGATACTTATAATCTAAAAGAAGTAGTTGAATTTTGTAATATTGCACTTGATTCAAAAGAGAGGTATCAACCTTTTAATGAAAAAATCCATAAACTCTACATTAAAAAGCGTAGTATTAGTGCTTGTGTAAGTGAACATATTACAAAAAATCAAATAGAACTATTATATTCACCATTATTACACAACAATGATATTAGTGGTTATCTAATTAATTATAATATTAATGGATTAGAAGATAGTTCTAATGTTACTACATATATTGATGAGGAATTATTAATCTCTCTTGAAAGGCTTGTCTTTACTACACTTATAAATAGTTTTAGAAAACCTTTATTGAATAAAGTTTATTTAAAATTATCTTCTAAAACTATTATGCATTTAGTAGAAGAGAAAATTTTTTCTAAAAAAGATATTAATACTTATCGATCAATAGTTATAATAATTGAAGATGCAAATTGTATGGTGGTAGAAGAACTTATAAATTATGAATTTGGAATAATTATAAATTATGATTCACTTACAAGTATTAATTTAGAAACTTTACTAAATAATAAATTTATAAGAGGTGTAGTTTTAAATAGAGAATTAGAAAAAACAATTTATGATTTCTTTAAATTATTAAATTATGAAATAATTACTACAAAAGATAATCTAAAATATAACAAAACTAAACTG
>DUVT01000174.1 GCA_012840905.1 Acholeplasmataceae bacterium | reverse complement strand
TCTGAGATAAAGGAAGTTGTAAAAGCGAAAAACACAATGATGGAAGTTTACGGATTCCATCAAATGTTTTATTCTAGAAGAGCTTTACTTTCAAACTATGAAAAGTTTAGAGGTGAAGAATTGGGATTAACTGATAAGAAATTGATTATCGAAGAAGAAAAACGAGATCATTCTTATCCAATCTATGAATCAAAACATGGAACATTTATTTATACATCTTATATCTATTGTTTATTCAAAGAGTTAAGCGAATTAAAAGATTTAGTATTTATTCGTGTTAATCCAACTTTCCTTAAAGAAGAAAAAGTGTTCCAAGTATTAGATATATATAGTGAGTTACTAGAAGATTTTAGTAAAGCAGAAGAACTGTATGAAAAATTAAAATTAGTAGATTCAAGAATTGATTCTGGATTTTTATATAAAAAGAGTGTGTTATTAAAGGAGGGAGTAAAATGATTGAGTTACTAGCTCCCGCAGGTGATTTAGAAAAACTAAAAGTTGCAGTTATGTATGGTGCTGATGCTGTATTTATTGGTGGGAAGAAGTTTAGCCTACGAGCAAGAGCAAGCAACTTTGGAATTAAGGAAATTAGAGAAGGTTGCGAGTTTGCAAGAAAATATAATGCAAAAGTATATGTAACGATGAATATCGTTCCTCATGGTGAAGACTTTGAAGGCATAGAAGACTATTTGGTTGAACTTGTCGATGCTGGTGTTACTGGGGTTATAATTTCAAGTATTGCTTATGCAAATATAATTAAAAAGATTGCACCAACACTTGAACTTCATTTAAGTACCCAGTTTTCTGCATCAAATTCAGAGACAATTAAGATGTTTGAAGAACTTGGTTTTAGCCGTGTTGTTTTAGCACGTGAGACAAGTTTAAAACAAATAGAAGAAATTAAAAAGAAAACAAATGCAGAATTAGAAATATTTATCCATGGTGGAATGTGTGTTGCTTACTCAGGTAGATGTATGTTAAGTAATCATATGACTAATCGCGATGCAAATCGTGGTGGTTGCGCTCACTCTTGTCGTTGGAATTATAAACTTACTAAAGATGGTGTTTTACAACATCAAGAAGATGAATATTTAAATATGGGATCTAAAGATTTAATGGCAATTAACGCAATAACTAAAATGATTGATATTGGTGTTAAATCCTTAAAAATAGAAGGAAGAATGAAATCAGTATATTACATTGCAACAGTTGTAAGATGTTATCGAATGTTGATTGATGAATATCTTAAGACAGGTAGATTAGAAAATATTGATTTTTATATTCAAGAAATTCAAAAAGCAGAAACAAGACAAGCTGCTACTGGTTTCTTACACAACAAAGTTGGGCCGAATGAACAATTATATAATGTAAGAAATGATGTACCAACAAAAGAGTTTTTAGGTATAGTACTTGCATACGATGATGAAACACAAATTGCAACCTTGGAACAAAGAAACTATTTTGAAATTAATGAAGAAGTTGAATTTTTCGGACCAAAATTAAAAAATACAAACTTTGTAATTGGAGAAATGTATGATGAAGAAATGAATGAACTTGATGTTGCAAGACATCCAAAACAAATTATCAAAATAAAAGTTCCATTCAAACTAAAACCATGGGACATGCTGAGAAAAGCAAATTATGCCAATTAACTTTTTTTTGAATAATTCATAAAATATTAAATAGAATATATTATCCAATCGATTTAACTTGCTTTTCAAAGTTAAATTTGATATAATACTTACATTATTATGGGAGGCTAAAATATGAATGGTAAACACCAATTAACTGCTGAGGGATTACAAAAACTAAAGAATGAGTTAGAAGCTTTAAAAAATGTAGAACGAGCTAGAGTTATCGAATCATTAAAAGAAGCTCGTGCCCAAGGTGATTTATCAGAAAACGCTGATTATGATGCTGCTCGTGATGAGCAAGCGCGTCTAGAGGCTCGCATAAAAGAACTAGAAGGAATTATTAAAAACGTAGAAATAATTGATTCTAATCAAAAAAAATCTTCTCAAAACAATTTAGGAAGAGTAATTGAATTAGAATTTGACGATAAAACAGTTGAAAGATTTACTCTAGTTGGGAGTCTAGAATCAGACCCGTTAGTGGGTAAAATTTCTAATGAATCTCCGTTGGGAGCTGCAATCATGAACCACAAAAAGGGAGAAAAAGTTTTAGTAAAAACAGAAACAGGTAATGAGTTTTATGTTACTATAAAAAACATAATCTAATATACAAAAAAATACATAGAAAAGGATTGGTATTATGAAGTATAGACCATCATTAGACAAAAATTACACACCAATGATCTTGAAACTAAGAGAGTTTCGAGAATTAGTAAAACAAGCAAAAGAAAAACAAACAGTAACTATTTGTTTGGAAAGAAACAATGGCTATAATTATCATTATACTATTGAAACATTAGTTGATAGCCCAGAAAACAATCAAACTAACATTGAGATTGTAGAACGTGTTATTAAGACAATTTTATGGATTGTTGGCGGATTTAAAATTTATATTTCAGGTTCAAAAGCAATTTATGAATCAATAAAAGATGCATACCGTAAAGGTGGAGCTAGAGAATTTGATGCTGACTTTATGGCAAATGTATATGAACAACCATTTGAAGTTGTTTACGTAGATGAAAAAGATATTCCAGCACCTAAGATTGAAGTAGTTAGTCTTGCTGGTGATTTAAGTGGAAACAGAATTGGTTTTGATGCAGGTGGAAGTGACCGTAAGGTAAGTGCTGTTGTAAACGGTGAAGCAGTTTATAGTGAAGAAGTAGTTTGGTATCCAAAAATTACTGAAAATCCAGAATATCACTATAAAGAAATCTTAACAGCAATGAAAACTGCAGCTAGCCATATGCCTACTGTAGATGCAATTGGTGTATCATCAGCTGGTATTTATGTAAACAATAAAGTTATGGTTGCATCATTATTCTTAGCAGTTCCAAAAGATGAATTTGATAAGAAAGTTAAAAACATATATATCGACATCGCTAAAGAACTTGAAAAAGAATATGGTAAGAAAATTCCATTAAAAGTATCTAACGATGGTGATGTAACTGCACTTGCAGGTGCTCAAGAATTAAACGATACAAGAATCTTAGGTATCGCTATGGGTACAAGTGAAGCTGCGGGTTATGTAAATAAAGATGGTAACTTTAATGGTTGGTTGAGTGAACTTGCATTCGCACCAGTTGACTTCAATAAAGATGCAATGGTTGATGAATGGAGTGGTGACTATGGCTGTGGAGTTAAATACTTCTCCCAAGATTCTGTTATTAAATTAGCAGAAATGGGTGGCTTCAAATTTGATGAAAACTTATCACCAGCTCAAAAACTAAAAGTTATTCAAAAATTAAATGATGAAGACGATAAACTAGCTAATGAAATCTTTGAAAATATCGGAATTTACTTAGGATATACATTAGCATATTACGCTGAATTTTATGATATTAAACACTTATTACTACTAGGTAGAGTAGTTAGTGGTAAAGGTGGAAACACAATTATGGAGGTTGCTCAAAAAGTACTTCACGATGAATTCCCAGAATATGAGCATGTAAATATTACTATGCCAGATGAAATGAATCGTCGTGTTGGTCAATCAATTGCTGCAGCAAGCCTACCAACTTTAGAATAAGACATAATAAAGCACTTCAAGGAATTGAAGTGCTTTTTTACTTTTTATAATATTTGGGATATAAAAAAAGGATGAGTTGAAATTTGTGATCTTACTCATCTTTTTATTTTTTCTCATATTTAAGTAATAACCAAAAAATAGTTATGATTTGAAGTGGAATAGCAATAATAAAAATTAACCAAATTTTTTCATGACTTAGCGATAAAGATATCGATAGAGCAATTGACCAATAAAGAATACTTAATGCAATAAAAACATGGATCTTGTTCCCCCAGATATTTGAAAAGACGAGAAGAACAACCATTGAAATAGGTATTGCATAAATAAATGTTAAGTATTCTTTTTTAATTTCAGGAAATAAAATATTTAAAAATACAAATGCTACTGTTGCAACTAACCACACTAAACCAACAGCAATTAATGTAATTAATATTTTATTTTTTTTCTTTGCCGGCTTTACTTTTTTAGGTGATACTAAATCATTTAACGTAATTCCATATAGCTTTGCAATCTCAGCTAAAATAAACAAATCTGGAAGACTCTCGCCCCTTTCCCATTTTGAGATAGATTTATCGGAATAGTTGATTGCTTCAGCTAATTCTAATTGCGTTAAGTTTTTTTGCTTTCTATAATACTGTAAATTTTCTGAAACGATTTTTTTAAATTCAAGTTCATTCATCATCATATCAAGATTTTAACACAAAATCATTCTTTATTCAAATAAAAACATATGAATTCTACTTGGAGTAGAGTTAATTTTATAACTATATTTTTCTTAAACCTTAAAGTATAGTTAGTTTATTCATAAATAGGTATAGAAAATCATCAAATTATTATAGAATGAATTTATTGAAAGGAAGTGTTTTTATGAAAAAATATGTTTTAATTACTGATTCATGTATTGATTTACCATTAGAAATAGTTGAAAGGTATGAAATGGTTGTTTTACCTTTATCTGTTAATATTAATGGTAAGGAGTATAAAAATTATTTAGATGAAAGAGAAATTAAATTTAAAAAGTTTTATGATATGTTAAGAGAAAAGGCTAAAACTTCTACATCAATGGCTACTCCAAATGATTTTATCGAAACTTTTGAAAAATATGTAGAACAGGGTTATGATATTTTATCTATATCATTTTCAAGTAATTTATCTGGAACGTATAACTCTAGTCTAATTGCAAAAGCTGAACTTGAAGAAAAATATCCAGATAATAAAATAATTACAATTGATTCGCTATGTGCTTCAATGGGGCAAGGTCTTTTACTTACTTATGCAGGTAAACTTAGAGAAGAAGGTAAATCAATTGATGAAGTAGCAGCATGGGTTGAAGAAAACAAATTAAATATTTGTCATTTATTTACTGTTGGCGACTTAAATCACTTAAGACGTGGAGGTAGACTAAGTTATTCAAAAGCATTAATCGCTCAAGTTTTAAGAATTAAACCCGTACTTCATGTAAATAAGGAAGGTAAACTTGT
>DUVT01000173.1 GCA_012840905.1 Acholeplasmataceae bacterium | reverse complement strand
TATGAGATAACGCCTGGTAGTATAAAGTGCATAAATAATATCATGATTAAAACTTTTGGACTACCTCCCATCACGTCAATAGTTGCAAATTGACCAACTAACCCACTAGTCCCCATTCCTGCTCCTATTGAATTGCTCTCCATTTTTAAAACTACAGTTGATATAGGCCCTAATATTGCAGAAGAAATAATTGCAGGTACCCATATCCTTGGGTTCTTGATTATGTTTGGCATCTGAAGCATAGAAGTACCTATCCCTTGAGCTATAAGCCCACCAACTCCATTTTCCTTAAATGATGCTGCTGCAAATCCAATCATATTTGCACAACAGCCTACTGTGCTTGCTCCGGCTGCAATACCAGATAAGTTTAGTGATATAGCTAATGCTGCTGAACTTATAGGCAGTGTAAGAATCATACCCATTGAAACTGATACGATAATACCCATAGGTATTGGATGTAATTCAGTAGCCATATTTATGAAACTTCCAATATGATTCATAAAAGCTGATATATATGGTGATATGTAATTTCCAACAACACCACCTGCTACTATTGCAGTAATTGGAACTAATACAATATCTACCTTTGTTTTACCTTGAACTATCTTTGAAATCTCCGCAGCAGCTAATGCTGCTATAAAAGCTCCTACAGGTTCGCCAGTATTTATTATCGCTGTTCCACCATTAAAGGTAATACTACCAGCACCTAAAGCACCCACTACAACTGATGAAAACATACCCAATGGTGGTGCACCTACGCTATATGCTACTCCTGCTCCGATAGCTGGCCCCATTAGCTTTTGTGCAATATTTCCAAAATTAATCAATAAATCATTACCTATTAGAGTCCCTATTTGTCTAATTATCAGGCCTATAAGTAGTGATGAAAATAATCCTAATGCCATTCCATTAAATGTTTTAATGAAAAAATCTTTTATATTTCCTAAATTATTTTTCTTAACTTCAGCCATACAAACCATCCATTCATTTAAATTTACCTAAAATTATACCACAAACCACTAATAAATTTCACATATTTTATTAAATAATTTTTTCTATTTAAATAATATATGTATTCCAGTTAATAAAGCTAAAAATACCACTAAGATAACTTGATGGATAAAATACCACACAAGAGCATTTTTACCAAAATATGTAAAAATATTCATTTTATATTTTTTTGTAAACCTTGGTTTATTTAACTTTTTAAAATAATATTCTCCATAAATAACACCAAATATATAAAAACCTAGATATGGTAATATTGGATAAAAATCACCTGTAGCAAAAGTTGGCGGAAGAATATTAAACGGAACTAATAAAACTGAATCAACTCTTATTGATTTAATTTCAAAATAAAATCCTAAAATAATTATTACTATACCGAGTAACCCAAGCCAAATTCTAGGTAATTTCTTTAATAGAGGAGTAAGTAACATACAAATACTAATTAAGTGGATTATTCCAAAATAAATTATTATTTTATGATTACTAATTATTAATGAAATTATAATAGATACTAAAGTAATAGCTAAAGCAAGTAAAAATAATCGAAAACCTCTCTTTGTAATGTTTCTTGAAAGTGTAGAACTTATTCCTGAAACAAACAAAAAGATAAAAACTATAAAGACAATTCTAATAATTTTACTTAAATCACTGTTTCGATAATCACTTAAAGCACTAGCTATAACATTTAAATAATGTGTTTTTTTAAAACTAGTCTGCCAATAGCTACTAAAAGAGAATACTATATCAAATATTAAATGGTCAATAACCATTAAGATGAAGGCAAATCCTCTAAATAAATCTAGGTAATAATGGCGTTTTTTTTCATAATATACCTTTTTATTTGTTATAATTTTTAAATGCTCGATCAACTAAGTTTTTTGGATATTTACTAATTTTTTTCAATTGTTTATTAACTTTTAAATAATAAACAGGTTTTGTTCTTCTTTGTTTTACAATCTGAATAACAAAATCAGCATATTCATCAATTTCTACTAATGCTTCTCGATCAATATTTATATCAATAAAGCGACTAATTTCACTATAGAAATATTTACTTGCTTCACTTGCATTGTAATATGACTCTCTTATTTCTTCAAAATTTTCATCTTTAATAATGCCAGCATGGATCTTCACAACATTAATTCCACGAAAACCTAATTCCCTACGTAAAATATCTACATAATTATTTAATAAACTTTTACCTAAACTATAAACCCCATTAAATGGTGCAAGTTCAAACGCAGAAACATCTGAACAGTTATGAATTATTTTACCTGTTCTAAGTTCTACTAAATCCCAAAACTCTTGGTTAATTTTAAAAGCTGAGAAAAAGTTTTTTTCAAAACTCTTTTCAAGTTCTTCTGCTTCACATTCTACTAATGAAGCATAAGAAACGTAAAACCCAAGATGAATAATTGAGTTTATTTTTGAAGTAAATCTTTGAATATATTTTTTTGCAAGACTCAAACTTTGTTTGTTTTTGGGGTCTAAGTTTAAATAAATTAAATTTCCAAACTCTTTATTTTCATAACTTGCATCCCCAGCAAACACAATATAGTTTTCTGCAATTAGTTTTTTTACAATTTCGTTTCCTAAATTTGAATTAGCATTTGTTATGAGAATATATTTATCCATACTTCAGCCTTCTTTCTTTTGAGTAAATTATAGCACATTATATAAAATTATGAAAGATAATGTATTTAATTATCTTTTCTTTAAAGCAAAAACCTTTGCTTTTTTGATTAAATTTGATATTATATTAAATAATATATAAAGGAGGAAACTATGAAAATTGGATTAATTGGTTTAGGTAGAATGGGATACAATCTAGCCTTAAACTTAAAAGATAAAAACCACGAAGTAGTTGTTTTTAATCGTACTTTAGCAAAAGTCGAGGAAGCAGAAAAAGACGGACTTATCGGTGCTTATTCGATTGAAGAATTAGTAGCAAAATTAGAAAAACCGAGAATTATTTGGATTATGGTACCTGCTGGGGACCCTGTTGATCAAATGATTAATAATTTAATTCCACATTTAGATAAAGGTGATATTATCATCGATGGTGGAAACTCTAACTACAAAGATACCTTACGTCGTTATGAGGAATTAAAAGCTAAAGGCTTTAACTTTGTAGATGTTGGTACAAGCGGCGGAATTAGCGGTGCTAGAAACGGTGCTTGTATGATGGTTGGTGCTGAAGATAAAGTATTTAAAGTTATTGAACCATTTATTAAAGATGCATGTGTAGAAAATGGTTATCTACATACAGGTGCAAATGGTTCAGGACACTATGTAAAAATGATTCACAATGGTGTTGAATACGGAATGTTACAAGCAATCGCAGAAGGTTTTGAAATTCTTGAACAAAGTCGTTTTGATTTAGACTTTAAAGAAATTGCAAGAGTATGGAATAATGGTTCTGTTATCCGCGGTTGGCTAATGGAATTAATGGAAAATGCATTTTCTAAAGATCCAAAACTAGAATCAATAAAAGGTATTATCCATTCATCTGGTGAAGGATTATGGACAGTACAAGAAGCTCTAGAAATCGGTGTTCCAGCTCATGTAATTGCTTCAAGTTTATTTGTACGCTATCGCAGTTTCCAAGATGATACATTCTCAGGTAAAGTAATAGCAGCATTACGTAATGAGTTTGGAGGCCACAAAGTAGAAAAAAAATAAGGAGGGTTGTATATGAGTAAGACTATATCCATTGTAATATTTGGTTCAACGGGAGACTTAACTCACCGTAAATTAATCCCTGCTCTATACAATCTAGAAGTTGAAGGCAACTTACCAGATAAAGTAAATATTATTGCGGTTGGTAGACGAGACTATAATGATGAAATTTATATTGAGCAGTTAAAAAATTCTGTTAATGAATTTTCAAGATTCAAAATAAATGAAAGTCTTTGGGATAAATTTAAAACAAGAATCAAATACTTGAAAATGAATTATAGTGTAAACGAAGATTTTAAAATCTTAAAATCTTATTTAGATAACTTAAATTCCAAAGAAAACAATCAATATATTTATTACTTAGCAGTGTCTCCAGAACATTTCGAACCAATAGTAACAAACTTAAAAGAATATGGACTCGGAGAAATGCCTAACTTCCATCCAAGATTAGTTATCGAAAAACCTTTTGGTAGTAACTTAGAAACAGCAAAACTACTTAATGAAAGGATTGTACAAGTATTTAGTGAAGAAAATACATATAGAATCGATCACTACTTAGGGAAGGAAATGTTACAAAACATTATGGTAATTAGATTTTCTAACCTAATGTTTGAACCGCTATGGAATAATAAATATATTGAACGTGTAGTTATAAACTCATCTGAAACTATAGGAATTGGTACAAGAGGAAACTACTTCGAAAACTTTGGAATTATTAGAGATATGGTTCAAAGTCACTTATTACAACTTGTCTCCTTAATTGCAATGGAAAAACCAAAGACTTTAAATACTAATGATATTCGAGATGAAAAAATAAAAGTCTTAAAAGCATTAAAACCATTTACAAAAGAAGATTTCAAAAACAATGTAGTACGTGGTCAATACGAATCATACCGTAATGAGCCAAATGTAGATAAAGCTTCTACTACTGAAACATTTGTTGCCTTAAAAGCATATATCGATAATGATCGTTGGCGTGGAGTTCCATTTATCATTCGAACTGGTAAAAAGTTAGCTCGTAAATCAACAGAAATTATTATCGAATTTAAACAAATAGAAAACAATTTATATAACACTGCAGAAAAAAATGTTTTAGTTTTTAAAATCCAACCCGAAGAAGGTGTCTTCGTAAGTTTCAATACAAAGAAAGTCGGCAATACTACCGACTTAGT
>DUVT01000002.1 GCA_012840905.1 Acholeplasmataceae bacterium | reverse complement strand
GAAAAGCATTTAGAAATGAAATTACTCCAGGTAACTTTATATTCCGTACTCGCGAATTTGAACAAATGGAATTAGAATTTTTCTGTAAACCAGGTACTGATTTAGAATGGTTCAAATATTGGAAAGAATATTGCCTTAACTTTTTAAAAGAACTTGGTTTAAAAGAAGATAGATTACGTACACGTGATCATGGGGAAGATGAACTATCATTCTACTCTGTTGCAACAACCGATATTGAATTTTTATTCTATTTTGGTTGGGGTGAATTATGGGGAATTGCAGATAGAACTGACTATGATTTAGGTGTACATCAAAATCATTCAAAAGAAAACTTAGAATATTTTGATCCAGATACAAATACAAAGTATATTCCTTATGTTATAGAACCATCTGTAGGTGTAGAAAGACTATTACTTGCAGTTCTAACTAATGCTTATGAATTAGAAACATTAGAAAATAACGAAACGAGAGAAGTATTAAGATTAAAACCCTTCTTAGCTCCGATTAAAGTTGCAGTATTACCATTAGTTAATAAACTAAGTCCAAAAGCGCAAGAAGTGTATAAACTTGTATCTAAACATTTCATGACACAATTTGATACATCAGGAGCTATTGGAAAAAGATATCGTCGTCAAGATGCAATTGGAACGCCTTTATGTGTTACGATTGATTATGAAACTCTTGAAGATGAATCAGTTACAGTTAGAGATAGAGATACAATGGAGCAAGTACGTATACCAATTAGCGAATTGGTTAGTTATATAGGTGATAAAATTAAAGAATAGGGGAAGTGGTATTTTGAGGATCCCTGAATCTACAATTCAAAAAATAATTGATGAAGCGGACATAGTTAAAGTTATATCAGAATATATCAAACTTGAAAAGAAATCAAGTAGTTTTATCGGACTATGTCCTTTTCATCCAGATCAAAACCCTTCACTACATGTTTCACCAACTAAAAAAATTTATAAATGTTTTAGTTGTGGTGAAGGTGGAAATGTGGTAAGATTTGTAGAAAAATATGAAAAAGTTCCTTTTCCTAGAGCTGTGCAAATTGTCGGCGAAAAATGTGGAATTAATGTAGATCTTGGAACAAACGATAATTTTCATATTTCAAGTAAATACTATAAAATCTTAGAAGATTCCACAAACTTTTATCATTTTCTTTTAGAAAATACAGTAGCTGGCGAAGAAGCTAAAAAATATTTGTATAAAAGAAAGTTAAATGATGAGATAATAAAGAGATTCAAGATTGGTGTTTCTCAACCAGATCCTGATTTACTTTTTAAAAGTTTATTAAAGAACGATCACCAACCACTTGATATGATAGAAGCTGGTGTAGTCCGTGGTACAGATCCTTATACTGATGTTTTTAGAAATAGGATAATGTTCCCACTCGATGATATCACCGGTAAAATTGTTGGGTTTAGTGGGAGAATTTATAAAGATTCAAATAAAGATGAACCCAAATATTTAAACTCAGCAGAAAATAAAATCTTTAAAAAAGGAAACTTATTATATAACTTTGCAAATGCAGAATATTATATAAGACAAAATGATTCGGTATTTGTTTTTGAAGGATTTATGGATGTAATTGCAGCATATAAATGTGATATTCATAATACAGTTTACGTTGAAACCAGCTTTTAAAAAT
>DUVT01000017.1 GCA_012840905.1 Acholeplasmataceae bacterium | reverse complement strand
ATTTCAAGAACGCTGATGAATTTTCGATATTAATTTTTAATAAATATAACGATTATCAATATGGACTAACTCAATTTAAAAACATAAAGGTAATGGATATAGAAGAGTTTAATCAGCTCCAAGATATATATGTTGGTAGCGGTAATGGTATAAAAAAGGCAAATTATAAAACAGAATTTAATTTTGATAGTAGAATTTATATTTATATTGCAATGGTATCAGTATTACTAATATGTGCTGGTATAATTTATTACTACTTCAAGAAAAGTAAAGGAATGTTTAGAACTGATCTTAGATCAGCAAATGTCTTTAACTTTAAAGAATTTATTAATTCGGTTGTAGTAGAAACCGAATTAGAACAAGAAGAAAAAACATGGCAAAACACTCATAATGAAGATTTAGATGTTGTAGAAATCAATGAAGAAAAACCAATAATTGAATCAACATATAAGTGGTATCATTATGAAGAAGAAGTTAGTGACTTCGATATTAAAAAACATCTTGCAGAACTAAACTTAGCTACTGATTATAGTGAAGCATCGATTGAAGAAAAAAATAAAGTAATGTTAGAGTTGATGCGCTTAAGAGATCAAGAAAAAATTACATATGATGATTATTTAAATGAAATAAGTGAATTATGGAAAGAATAAAATTAGTTGATTTTTTAAAAATTCCTAAAGAAAAATTAACTTCAAAAGTAATTTGTTTTCCAACTGATACTGTTTATGGTGTTGGTGCGCTATTTAATGATAAGGTTGCAATTGATAAAATTTATGAAATGAAAAACCGCAGTCGCACGAAACCGCTAGCTAACCTTTGTTCAGGAGTAAACCAAATTACTGAGTTAGGGATACTAATTCCTGAAAAAGCAAGAGAGTTAATTCGGAAGTATTGGCCTGGAGCTCTTACAATTATCTTTAAACACGGTGAGGAAAAAATTTCTTTTCGAATGCCCGATAGTGATGTAGCGCTTCAGATTTTAGACAAGCTCGGAATTATGACAACTACATCTGTCAATGAAAGTGGAGAAAAAGAATTGAATAATTACGATGAAATTAATGCTAAATTTGGTAATTATATAGATTATTTTATTGCTGAAGAAGTTGAGTTATCTAAAGTACCTTCAACTGTAATAGATGTAAGTGAAAATGAAATAAAGGTACTTAGAGAAGGCGCAATAAAACTATAAAAATAACATCTCATATTTGTTTGAGATGTTTGAATATTATACTACACGCATAAATTTGAATGTACATTAAACCGCCGTATACGTGGTCCGTATGTACGGTGGTGTGAGAGGGATGAAATAAACTTATTTATTTCTCTCTACTCGATTTTACTCTATTTAAATAGTTAAAATATATTCAATTAATTATTAGTGTATAAATATGGAAAAAAACACCAATAATAAAATTGGTGATTTTTTTATGAAGAAATATCTTGGAATCATACTTTTAATAATTGCAATAATATTAATCATCCCTAATGAACAAAAAGAAATAAGGTTAAGGGTAATTGCTAATAGTAATAGTGTAGAAGATCAAAATTTGAAATATCAAGTAGTAGATTTATTACTAAAAGAAATTGAACAATTGGACCAAAATAATTTAGAAAAAGAAATTAAAGCTAATTTAAAAAAGTTTGATAAATTAATTAGTAATAAAATAAACGCTAAATATACCATTAGTTTTAAAAATGTTTATTTTCCACCAAAAGAATTAAAAGGAGAAGTCATTAAAGGTGGAAAGTATAAAACATTATTAGTTGTAATAGATTCTGGTATGGGTAGAAATTGGTGGAGTATTTTAAATCCTGAATTTAAGGCTGTATTTGAAGATGAAGAAACTAGTGATGTAGAGTTTAAATTTTTCTTTTTTGAAGAGATAAAAAAAGTTTTAAAAAGTGATAATTAATCATATAATTAGTTATGGAAATTAGAAGTGTTAATGATGATAATTTAGCTAGTGTTATAAGTTTTTTAGAAAAGTTATTAGTTATTAAAGATATTAATAAAACTGTTGTTTTAAACGGTGAGTTAGTTTTTGAAGATGAAGTTATTGGCTTTTTATCATTTGAAGAATTTAATCGGATAGGATTAGTTCGTTACTTTGTGTTTAAAAAGATTGTTCCAAAAAGTGTAATAACAGAACTTTTTTTAAAAGTAGCAAATAAGGCTAAAGAAAAAGGTATTGATGTTTTAATTACTATGGTAGTTAAAGATGAAGCAATTCATATTTTTAAAGATTTAGGATTTGAACTTGTAGATATTAATGATGTCTATATCGATGAGGTTAATATCAAAGATACAAAATTTAAAGATGCTATTGTTTTAAAATATTTATTAAAGTAGGAACTAAGTGTATTAGTTCTTTTTTTTTAGAAAACGTATTAAAATAAAGAAAAATTCTAGGAATTAAACTCAAACTATGTTATAATAATAAATTAATAGAGGCACTTTGTTTTTATAAAGATCAATTTAGCCTTAATCCAGAAAGGAGTAAATTGAATAAAAAATGAAAATAAGTATTGCAAGTGACCACGGAGGGTTTGAACTCAAAAGTTGGTTAGTTGATGCCCTAAAGGGAAAAGGCTTCGAAGTCTTAGACCGTGGAACGACTAGTATAGAAAGTGTTGATTATCCTGACTATGCTAAATTTGTATGTGAAGATATTCAAAACGGGGTATGTGAATTTGGTGTCTTAATTTGTGTTACAGGTATTGGTATGAGCATTTATGCAAATAAATTTAAAGGAATTAGAGCAGCTTTAGTAACCAATTTAGAAAGTGCTTATTTAACAAGACAACATAATAATAGTAATATTATTTGTTTAAGCGGAAAGTTTACAAGCAAAGAAGACGCATTAAAATATGTAGAAGTGTTTGTAAGTGAAAAATTTGAAGGTGGAAGACATTCACGTAGGGTAAACAAAATTATTGAAAAGGAAAAAGAGAGATGGCCGGAAAATTAGTAATATTCAATCATCCATTGATACACCATAAGTTAGCGCTAATTCGTGATGAAAACACAGGAACAAAAGACTTTAGACAAACAGTATCTGAAATCGGAATGTTAATGGCATACGAAGTAACTAGAGATTTACCAACGAAAAAGATTAGAATTAAAACACCAGTAGATTATGCTGATGCATATACTCTTGCAACAGATGTAGTAATAATTCCAATTTTACGCGCAGGCTTAGGAATGGTTGATGCGATTACTTCACTAATTCCAACTGCTAAAGTTGGACATGTAGGTGTATATCGAAATGAAGAAACGCTACAACCACATGAATATTACGCAAAATTCCCATCGAATATTAGTTCTTCAAAAGTATTAATTGTTGATCCAATGCTTGCAACTGGTGGAAGTGTTGCTCATACAATTAAATTATTAAAAGACAGAGGAGTTACAAACATTAGTTATGTTGGCTTAGTTGGTGCTCCTGAAGGTGTAAAAAAAATCCAAGCAGAACATCCAGATGTTGATATTTATTTAGCTGCACTTGATGAAAAATTAAATGAAAAAGGCTACATTGTACCTGGTTTAGGTGATTGTGGCGATAGACTATACGGAACAAAATAAAATAGGCAAACCCTAAGGGTTTGCTTTTTTGTTATGATAATATTTAAGAGTTGAAAATTGTCGCAAAAAGAGATATAATATATATGCAAATTTAGTTAGAAAGTGGGAGAATTGTGAATAGACGATTATTAACAAAATTAATAGGGCTTATTGTAATTGATATTATTATAATATCAAGCTTATTCATTTTTGGGGTTCGTTCATTTAATGAAAATCCTGATATGGATAAACTATTTATATTACTAATAGCTTTAATTGCTATAAAAGTAATTATATATGGATTACTCTCGTTATATAGATTCCTGTTAAGTCATGTAGGGATGGTAGAAGTTATTAGAATCGTATTTGCAGTAATCATTTCAAATATTATTGCATTTAGCTTAACAAAAGCATTTAAAATAGAAGAAGTTAATTTTTTACTTTTCTTTTATACAACACCTTTAGAAATCTTACTCATTACTGGTGTAAGGTTTTCTAAACGAATTATTAAAAAGGTATTTCATTCAAGATACTTTAATTCTAATAATAAGTATATAAATACTTTAATTGTTGGTGCTGGTTCAGCTGGTAAAATAGCATATGATGAGATTCAAAAAAATGAGAAATTATTAAATAGAGTAATTGCTTTTATTGACGATGATCAAAGAAAGCAAAACCAAATGCTGAATGGTCTACCTGTTTATGGCCCAATAAGTGAAATTGCTAAATACATTGAAAAATACAATATAAAAGAAGTCATAATTGCAATTGCAAATATTGATCGAATTAGATTAAGTGAAATATTAGAAATTATAACTGCTAGTAGTGTAAAGGTTAAGAGATTACCATTATTATTAGAAGATGTCGCTAGTGGTGAAAGAAAGATATTAGATGTAAAAATTGAAGACTTACTTAACCGCGGGGTTATTGAACTAGATAATAAAGGTTTAAATAAATTTATTAAAAATAAAGTAGTTTTAGTTACTGGTGCAGGCGGCTCAATAGGCTCTGAACTATGTAAACAAATATTAGAAAATGAACCAAGTGAATTAGTCCTATTTGATATATATGAAAATACAACTTATGAAACTCAGTTAGAGTTATGTAAGAACATTGAAGATAATAATTTAAAAACAAAATTACATGTTCTAATCGGTAGTGTTTATAACAAAGAAAGAATGTATCAAATTTTTAATAGGTTTAAGCCTAATTTAGTCTTTCATGCTGCAGCTTATAAACATGTGCCATTAATGGAATATTCTGCACATGAAGCAGTAAGGACAAATATTGTTGGTACATACAATGTTGCAAGTCTTGCAAATGATTTTGAAGTTGAAAAGTTTATTTTAGTTTCAAGTGATAAAGCAGTAAGACCTACCAACATTATGGGTGCAACAAAAACAGCTTGTGAACATATCATTCAATACTTTGACACCATTTCTACAACTTTCTATGCTGCAGTAAGATTTGGCAATGTATTAGGTAGTCATGGAAGTGTAGTACCGATATTTAAAAAGCAAATTGAAAATGGCGGTCCTGTGACTATTACTCATCCAGAAATTACTCGCTTCTTTATGACGATTCCAGAAGCTGTAAGTTTAATTCTCCAATCAGGTGTCTATGCTAAAGGTGGAGAAATATTTATTCTAGATATGGGTGAACCAGTAAAAATAGTCGATTTAGCTGATAAAATGATTCGTTTATCAGGTTTAGTTCCAAACAAAGATATCAAAATTGAATTTACTGGACTTAGACCAGGAGAGAAATTATTTGAAGAATTATTACTAGATGTTTCAAAACATCATAAAACAGAAAACAATAAAATATATATAGAAGAAAAAAGAGAAATTAAAGATATTGAAAAATTTATTAAGTTAGTTAAAGAAAATTTAGATGTAGTTAGTAATCACAAGATGAAAGAACTAGTTCAAGAATTAGTGACTACATATAAAATCACAACAAACAATTAAATTAAAATGCATCATACCAAATGGTATGATGTTTTTTTATATAGTTAAATATTTGTATTGGGCTGTTTTTGTATAAAGTTGGGAATATTACCTAAAATAATTGGGGTGAAATGGGGTGAAATAATGAAAAGAAAAGCCTCAATCATTGCTAGCAATGATAATCATAATAAAATTTTAAACTCAGTTCTTTGCAGCAATAAATATAAAATAGTAAATATTTTTAATGAGAGGATATACTTTAAATTATTAAAAGATGTAAATACTATATTTATTGATAGTAGTGTTGATAGTGAAATAATAAAAAAAGTAGAACTCTTTTGTTTGGAAAATAAAATTGATTTATATATATATCCAGAAAGTATAAGTTTAAGAAAAAAATTTACAAACATTGGAAGATGTATTGTTCTTTAATTTAAAACCTTACTATATTTCTAGACTAAATAGATTTATTAAAAGATGTTTTGATTTTTTATTTGCCTTATGTTTTATAATTATTAGTTTTCCCTTATTTTTCTTAATTATCTTACTTATAAAACTATTTGATAAAGGACCGATATTTTATTTACAAGAACGCATAACGCTTAATGAAAAGAAGTTTGTTATCTTTAAATTTAGAACTATGCATGTAAACGCTGAAAAAGAAACAGGAGTTACTTTATCAAAACAAGATGATCCACGTTTAACAAAATTAGGAAGATTTTTAAGAAAATACCGACTAGATGAACTTCCCCAAATATTTAATGTTTTAATTGGGAATATGTCTCTTGTAGGTCCAAGACCAGAGCGACCATATTTTGTAGAGCAGTATAAAAAAGAAAATGGTTATTATAAGTATCGGTTTAATGCAAAAGCAGGGATTACTGGTCTTGCACAAATATTCGCTAAGTATGATTCATCATTTCAAACTAAACTAGATTATGATTTATATTATATATCCAATTATAGTTTTTTTAATGATTTAAAAATTATTTTTAAAACTATTATTTTTTTGTTTTCTCCAAACAAACAACAATATAGAGGTAGGATTGAATTATTAAATGAAAACAATACTGATTAATTGTAATGATTGTTTTGCTTTATATAATTTTAGATTAGAATTACTTAAAAAACTAAGAGATACTTACAAACTTGTGATTGTTGCAAAATGGGATAATTACTATGAAAAACTAAAAGCTGAAGGTTTTACAGTAATAAATAATAATTTGAATAATAAAAACAAAATAATTAATGAACTAAAACTAATCTGGTTTTATAAAAAAGTAATGAGAAAATATATACCAGATTTAGTTATCAACTATACTATAAAGCCTCATTTATATTCTACATTAGTTTCTAAAAACACAAAAATAATAAATTTTGTGAGTGGGGTAGGTTCCGTATTTTTAAAAAGAAACTTGCTTTTTTACTTCTGTGTTTTCCTATATAAACTTATTCGAAACAAAGTAGATTTATATATATTTATTAATAATGATGATAAAGAGTTTTTTGAAAATTTAAAACTTACAAATAACAACTATTTAGTGATTAAAGGGGAAGGGGTTAATTTAGATAAGTTTTATAAAGAAGTAGACCTCAGCATTTATCCAACGTTTATTTTTATTGGTAGGTTAGTTTTAGAAAAAGGTATATTAGATTATTTAAAGGCCGCAAAAATAATCAAATCTAAATACCCAAATACTAAGTTTTTAGTAGTTGGTCCATTTTATAATAAAAAGACAGTAATTGATAGAAATATAATTTATGAATATCATAATAAAAAAATAATTAACTATTTAGGTTATTCCTATAATATTAATGAAATCTTAAGAGATGTACATGTAGTAGTGAATCCATCGTACCGTGAAGGTTTATCGATTTGTTTGATTGAAGGACTTGCAAGTAAGAAATATTTAATTGCTAGTAATGTAGCTGGATGCAAAGATGTGTGTATTGAAGGCTATAATGGTTTTTTGTTTGATGTAGGTAATGTAGAAATGTTAGCAGAAAGAATAGAAGAATATATAAACTATAGTGATAAAAGATTACTACATGAATATGCATTAAACTCAAGTTATCAATATGCAAAAGAATTTTATGTAGAAAAGATGGTTGAGATAATTGAAAAAGTTAGCAGTTGTTATTAGCTCCTTAGAAGTCGGTGGAGCAGAAAGAATGGTTCTAGACTTAGTAAAACAAATTAAAGATAAAATAAACGTAAAACTTTTCGTAATTAAAAGCAATAGTCATAGTATTTATGATAAAGAAGCAAGTAGACTTGGGGTCGAATTAATTTATTTTAATCATAAAATAAAAATCCTTAGTCTTTTTGTTGTCTTTAGATTCATTAAAGAAATGAATCGTTTTAAACCTGATATTATTCATAGTCACTTAAAAGCAAGTACATATGTTTATTTCTATTATTTATTTAATAAACAGTTTAAATGGATCCATACTGTTCATACACTTGCAAATATCGATACCAAATGTATTAGAAGACAATTTTTTAAACCGCTATATAATAACAATAAATTAGTAATTGTTGCTGTATCAGATAAGGTTAAAGAATCAATTAAAAGAATATATCCAAAATCTGATGTAGTAACTATATATAATGGGATAAATTTAGAAAGGTTTAAAAGTAATAATAAAAATAATACAAAAGAAATTAATCTAGTTAGTGTTGGCAGGTTAGCAAAAGAGAAAAATCATGAATATCTGTTAAAAGAATTAATTGGTGTAAGGGGATTAGTTGATAAGGTATACTTAATCGGTGATGGGAAAGAGAGGTGGAAGTTAGAAGAAATTATAAAACAAAAAGCTTTAGATAGTAATGTTATTATGATTAAGTTTACAAATCGTGTTATTTATTATCTTGCTAACTCTAAAATTTATTTATGTTCCTCACTGTATGAAGGTCATCCTATTTCTATAATTGAAGCTATGGCTAGCGGTTTAATAGTTATTGCAAGTAAAGCAGCTTCAGAATTAATTACAAATAATTATAATGGTTTCATTATTGATTTAGAAAAAGGTGAACTTGAAAATAAAATTGCTTTTGTAATAAATAATTTAGATAAACTAGATTACATCAAAGAAAATGCTAAAAAAACTGTAAGTTGTTTAAGTATTGAAAATATGGCAAATAGTTATTTAAGTTTGTATATTGGGGATAATCAATGATAAAAACAGTTTATACAATTGGTACTTTACTTGTTGGTGGTGCAGAAGTATTTCTCACTAACCTTATTAGCAAATTAAATCTAAATAAGTATGATGTTAGCATAATTGTCTTAGATAAAGAAAATAACACATTTTTAGAAAAAAAACTAAATGATCTCGGAATAAAAATCTACTACTTAAACAAAAAGGATGGTTTTAGACCATTTACATTTATAAAAATATATCGGCTTTTAAAAACAATAAACCCAAAAATAATTCATGGAAATATTGGTGGAATGATTTATGCACTACCATATGTTTTTCTTAAAAAGAATATAAAAGTAATTCATACAACTCATACTCTTGCAAGTTTAGAGTTTGGAAAGTTGAAACGAATGGTTTTGAAATACTTTTATAAACGTAGTTTAATTATTCCAGTTGTTATAAGTAATATTAATTATCAAAACTTTTTTACTACATATAAAATTCCCAAACATTTAATTAAAATAATAAATAATGGAATTGATATTGATAAATTTTATTTTGAACGTAAGTTTAATAGTTCAGAAATAAGACTTGGCCATGTAGGAAGATTTGAGGAAGTTAAGAATCACAGAGTTATTTTTAAAGTATATGAATCATTAATAAATAAAGGCTACAATGTAAGTTTGAAATTAATTGGTAATGGAAGTCTTTTAGAAAACTATAGAAAAAAGTATAAGGATGTAATATTTATCGAAAGTAGTAGTGAGATTGCAAAAGAATTAAAAGATATTGATTTCTTTGTTTTTCCGTCACTATATGAAGGGATGCCACTAGCAGTAATTGAGGCAATGGCAAGTGGGTGTATAATACTTTCAAGTAATGTTGGGGGATTAAATGACCTAGTTGAAGATGGGGTTAATGGTTATAGGTTTGATTTCCAAAATGTTGAAGGTTTTGTACAAACTATAGAAATGCTTTATAAAGATAAAAAGTTAATGGCTAAAATAGCTAAAAATAATCAAAAGAAAGTAAGTGAATATTCATTAACTGAAATGGTTAGAAAATATGAAGAACTATATAAAGGATGATTTTGATGTTAAGTGGACAATATGATTTTTTAGTTGAAAATATGTGGTTAGCAGAAATTATAGCAATTGTATTATTGATTCTACCAGTCTTCTTAGTCTTTATGAAAGAGAAGTGGTTCTTTTTTTATTATGCAATATCGATTGTTGCTAATCTTCCTTTAATCTTTGT
>DUVT01000172.1 GCA_012840905.1 Acholeplasmataceae bacterium | reverse complement strand
GGTAGTTTTAAATTAGTAGTTAACTCTTTTATTAGGCTAGTAATAGATTCTATTTCCATTGGCGCATCTTTCAATGCACCAGTATATACTCTAGATTTAATATATGGCTCTTCATTTTCAGAAACTTTAGTTTCTACTTTTGTTTCAAAGAAGGGAATAGCAATTGCTCTAGTTCCATATACAACTGCATGTTCACCAATTAATATAATTTTTCCATGTGCTCTTCCAATTCCAATTTTCATATTACACCAATCCTGCTAATAAATCTATTAATAATGGGGCTGCATATAATGCCATAAATTGAACTCCATAATTTACACCCATTTTATTTAATGATCCACTTAATAAGCCTATCATTAATACACCAAATATATTCACTAAACCAGCATCGCGATATGCTAGTAGTAAAATGAATCCAATAAATAATCCTAATACAGACTCATGAGGAACATACTTTAAAATAACCGCTGTTATTTTTCTTGCAAATTTTACAATCACGAAATAAGTTATTAATAAAGCAACTGCCGCACCAATTACTACTGCCATAGTAAATTCAAAACCACTTAATAAATGATGTATGTTATTATCAAGTGTGAATACTGGATCAGCATTGAATAATGCAGCACCAGGACCTATAGCAACTGGTGAAAGAGGTGATCCAAGCGCAAATAGTGGAATAATAATTCCTGATAAATAAGTTGCTTGAATGATAGCACTCATTGTAGAGATTGAAGTTGTTGCTTTGTTCACTGGGTCTTTGGTCTTATTGGAAAAGAGATTTCCAAATAGAATAGTAAGACCAACAGGGCTTAGAACAACTAAAAAGTTTACTATTAGTGCACCGAGAGATGCTTTTCGTCTTTCTTCTTTAGATAGGATTTTAAATGGATTTAATGACTTAGTTTCTGTATCTTCTTTTGGAATAACTATATGATTATAATCATTTATTTTTTGTTCATCTAGATTCTTTTTATTTAGTAAGCCAAATAATGAAAACAATAATGGACCTACTGTAATTCCTAAGAAGAAACTTACAGTTATATTTACACCTTTATCAACTATCTCTAATCCCCAATATAAATGTCTTAAACTTTGAAACATTATCGCAAGAGGGATAATTGATAAGATTGATAAAATTTTATTTTTACTTATAAGTGATAAGAAAATTGCTCCAGCAATAAATAAATATGGTGCAACAGGTTTAATAATTTCAGATAATGGTACAAGCAAGTTTGCAAGTACTAATGAGATAGGAACAGAAATTATTACCCCTATTACAGCTGATGCTGCGATCTTCTTAATTATTAATGCTGATCTTCCTTCATTTTTCAAGAAGATAGAATGCTCTATCATTGGGCTACTCATAACCCCACCTGGAAGCCCAACTAAAGCAGTTGGCATCGAATTTGTAATATTAAGTGTTACAATTGATGCAATAAAGAATGTCAAGACAATAATCGGAGGAACTCCAGTTAATACAACAGCTAATGAAATTGGTAGTAATACACTTGTTTCATCTGTACCAGGAATAAACCCAATAAAACTAAATATTACTACAGCTGCAAGTGCAGCAACTACCATCCATAATATCATTGATAACTCCATATTATTCTTCCTCCTCTGTTATTACCCTTTTAGGTTTAAAAATAATAACTGTAATAATGAAGCCAAGCACAGCTCCACCAAGGCCAAAGAATAAATCCATTGGCAAATCAGTTGAATCTATATCCGGAGATAAAAAGTATAGTGTAAGAGTTGTAAATGAAATAATTAAGATTGAGAAAATTAACTCTTTTACACTAACTACATCTCCCCATAATTTAATCAATGTTTTCTTCATATATACAATCTCCTTATGTATTACGTTTTTTATTATACAATATTTTTTGAAAAAACGCCTTGAAAATGAGTATAAAAAAACCATTCAAAATTATTATCCCAAAGTTTATAAATTCTATCTAAGAATTTGGTAATTTATATTATAGCGTTTTTAATCCTTACTTGCATCCAATATTACTTTGTACTATAATAAAAAGTAATTACAGGGAGGTTACTTATGATTAACTTTAATCCACACTACAACCCATACCCAGCAACTAGAAATTTACTTTACGCTAAAAATGGTGTTGTTGCAACATCACAACCACTAGCAGCCCAGGCTGGTCTAGATATTTTAAAACAAGGAGGTAATGCAGTAGATGCTGCTATTGCAACTGCAGCTTGTCTTACGGTTGTAGAACCAACGGCAAATGGAATAGGTGGAGATGCCTTTGCTATTGTTTATATCAATGGGCAACTACACGGTCTAAATGCAAGTGGAACTTGTCCTGCTAGTTTATCAATTGATACATTAAAAGAAAAAGGAATCACAGAAATTCCTAAATATGGCTTTATTCCAGTATTAGTTCCAGGAGCACCAGCTGCATGGATAGAACTTTCAAAAAGGTTTGGAAAACTGCCACTTTCTGATGTATTAAAACCAGCAATTAACTATGCAAGATATGGCTTTCCAGTTTCTCCAGGAATAGCAAAAAGCTGGAATAGAGCATTTGAAATCTTTAAAAAAGAATTAATTAGTGAAGAATTTAGTAGTTGGTTTAGAACCTTTACAAAAAACTCTAAAACCCCTGAAGCAGGTGAGGTCTTCTTTTTAAAAGATCATGCTAATACATTAGAAAAAATTGAAACATTTTATACAGGTGAACTAGCAGATAGAATTGATGAGTATTCAAGAAAATATAATGGCTATATTAGAAAAAGCGACTTAGAAAACTATAAGCCTCTTTGGGTTGATCCAATTTCAGTAAATTACAAAGGCTATGACATATGGGAAATTCCGCCTAATGGACAAGGTTTTATAACACTACAAGCATTAAAAATATTAGAAGGATTTAAGTTTAATTCCATGGATAATGCAGAAGAATTACACCTACAAATTGAAGCTTTAAAACTTGCATTTGCAGATGGCATAAATTATATTGCTGATCCTAATTATATGAAATTAAATGTTAATGACTTGCTAGATAATAAGTATATTTCTTCAAGAAGGAAACTAATTAAAGATACTGCATCTATTTTCACACATGGTAAACCAAAAGGAAGTGAGACAGTATACCTTGCAACAGCAGATAGTGAAGGTAATATGGTCTCTTTTATCCAGAGTAATTATATGGGCTTCGGTTCAGGACTAGTTGTGCCAGAAACCGGAATTGCCTTACAAAATCGCGGGCACAACTTCTCACTTGATCCAACTAAACCAAATGCATTAGGTCCTAATAAACGCTCATATCATACAATCATTCCAGGTTTTCTTACAAAAGGAAATAAACCAATCGGACCATTTGGGGTAATGGGTGGATTTATGCAACCACAAGCTCACTTACAAGTAATTTTAAATACAATTGATTATCAGTTAAATCCACAAGCAACTCTAGATAAACCTAGATGGCAGTGGCTTGAAAAAGATAAGATTATTGTAGAACCAAATTTTGATTTGAAATTAATTGAAGCGTTAAAATTAAAAGGACACAAAATTGAAATAGATAATAACATAGCAAAGTTTGGCAGGGGGCAAATTATCTGGCAAAACCCTGAAACAAAAGTTTACGTTGCAGGAACAGACTCAAGAACTGATAGCCAAATTGCTATATATTAAAAAAATAGTTGCATAAATGTGCAACTATTTTTTATTTTCAAAATTTTGTTTATGATAACTTTTTAAAATTTCACTAAATTCATCAACCGGACCAATTACTTCAACATCACTAATCACTTCTTGAATTGGAATTGGTTTAACTCTTGCTGGTGGAGCTCCAAACTCAGTAAGCCATGTAGTTAGTTGCTTTGAAGATGCTGCATAAATAATTCTTCCAAGACCTGCCCAACCATGAGCTGCAGCACACATTGGACAGTGCTCTCCTGAAGTATAGACTGTAGCTTTCTTTCTCTCTTCAGGAGTAAGGTTTTTTGCAGCCCATCTCGCAATCTCGAATTCAGGATGTCTAGTAGCATCAATACTTACTGTTTCGTTATGGCCTTCAAATAAGATTTCTCCTGACTCAGAGACAAGTACAGAACCAAAAGGTTCTTCACCTTTATTTAAAGCTAATTTTGCTAACTCAACAGCTCTCTTTAAAAATTTATAGTCTTTTTCTGTAAGCATCTTTATTAGCTTGTCCTTTTAATTATTTATAACGCATGCATATCTCTTTTACAAGTGGATACTTTGTTGATTCATATAATTCCTTATTAAACTTCTTTATTTCAACCATTTCAAGAAGTTGTGTTGCTGCAAGCTTTTGCTTATGCATAAAATTATATTTTGACTTTTGAATTTTTTGATTAATTAGTTTTGCTTTATCCAAATTATTATCATTAACCGCTAAAATTAATTTAATATATTGGAGATTAGGAAATGTATGAATAAATCTTGCCTTATGTTTTTCGAGTACTTCTTTTGTTTTTT
>DUVT01000171.1 GCA_012840905.1 Acholeplasmataceae bacterium | reverse complement strand
GGACCATTTATAGAATATGAAAAAGAAGATGTAGAAATCGCACTGAAAAACAATTTATACAGTGTTTCTGTTTATAAAGATAATCAAGTAATTGGAATCGTAAGAATTGTAGGTGATGGTAGAATTTGTTTTTTTATTAAAGATTTAGTTGTGCATCCTGATTATAAAGGCAAGAAAATAGGCGCACTTTTAATGAAATACATTTTTAAATATATAGAAGAAAATGCCTGTTATAATGCTTATATCGGATTGATGGCAACTGTAAATACAGAAGGATTTTATGAAAAATTTGGTTTTATTAGAAGACCGAATGAAAATCACGGTGCTGGGATGATAATGTATTATAAGGGAGTGAATAACAAGTGAAGAAAATTGTTGTATTCGGTAGTATAAATACTGACTTAGCAATAACTGCTCCCTATTTCCCTACAAAAGGTGAAACCTTAAAAGGTGGAAACTTCTCAATTAGCCAAGGTGGTAAAGGAGCAAATCAAGCTGTAGCTGCAAGTCGTCTAGGAGCGAAAGTTGATTTTATAGGTTGTGTAGGTAATGATCCTTTTGGGAAAAAAGCTTTAGAAGCTTTTAAATGTGAAAACATCAACACAAAATATATAAGGACTGTTGATGGTATTCCCAGTGCTGTTGCAGTAATTATTAAAGTTAACAATGATAATCGAATCATACTTGATTTAGGTGCGAACGAACTTCTTTGTGCTGAGGATTTAAATAATTATAAGCTAAATCAGATTGTAAAAGATTCAATATTTATTACTCAACTAGAAAATAAACAAGAAGAGATAATGAAAGCTATTAAACTGGCAAAGGCATCATATATGTCTACAATTTTCAATCCTGCACCAGCAAGTATATTGCCTGATGAAATCTATCAGTATGTTGATTATTTAGTAATAAATCAAACTGAAGCCAAAATTTTAACAGGTATATATCCATTAACAATGGATGATGCAAAAAATATTTATAGCATTTTAAAAGCAAAAGGACTAAATAATCTCATACTAACTTTGGGTGTGTTAGGTAGTGTTGTAATTACAAGAAGTGAGATTAATAAGATTGAATCAGTTGAAGTTAGGGCAATTGATACAACTGGTGCTGGCGATGCTTATATTGGTGCACTTGCTTATTCACTTGCAAATGGCGAAGATTTGGTTAGTGCTTGTAAGTTTGCAAGTATAGTAGCTTCTATTAGTGTTACCAAAATGGGAGCACAAGACTCTCTACCAACAATGGATGAAGTAAATTGTTTTAAAAGGAGCATAGAAAATGGAAAATAGACGTTCAATAATTATTGATACTGATCCCGGCATAGATGATGCAGTTGCGATAGCGATGTGTTTGTTTAGTGATAAACTAAAAATCGAACTAATCACGACTGTTGCTGGGAATGTAGATATAGATAAAACAACAGATAATATTTTAAAACTTTTAAAGTTTTATAAAAAAGATATAAAGGTTGCAAAAGGAAGTAGTGTGCCATTAATCAGAAAACCAATCCATGCAAAAAATGTCCATGGAGAAAGTGGGATGGATGGTTATGATTTTGGTGAAGTCGACTATAGTCCATTATTAAGTGAAAATGCTGTAGAAGCAATGTATAAAAAGATAATGGAAATAAATAATAAGATTACAATCCTTGCAATTGGCCCATTAACTAACGTTGCATTATTATTAAAAGTCTATCCAGAAGTTAAAGAAAAAATCGAAGAAATAGTTTTGATGGGTGGATCTTTAAGTCGTGGAAATATGGGAGTACTTAGTGAGTTTAATATTCATTGCGACCCGGACGCAGCCAAAATTGTCTTTAATAGTGGTGTGAATTTAGCAATCGCACCATTAGATGTAGGTTTAAAAGCTTTAGTATTCCCAGAAGATAGTGCAAAAATAAAAGCAATGAATAAAAGTGGTGAAATGATTTATTCACTTTTTAAACACTATCGTAGCTTTGGGCTAAGAAATGGTTTAAAGATGTATGATAGTTGTGCAGTTGCTTATTTATTAAAACCTGAAATGTTTGAGATTGTTGATACATTTGTAGATGTAGAAATATGTGGTGAATATGCAGTGGGTGCAACAATCATAGACTTAAAAAATTATTTGAAACGGGAGGCCAATGCGAGAGTATGTATCGATATAAATCAAGAAATGTTTAAGGATTGGTTATTAGAATCCCTAAATAAATGCAATATAGATTAAATATGGAGGAATTATGGACGTTTTAATGTATATAGTTGCAATACTTGCAATTGGCTTAGTAATTTATATGTTAATTAGAAAAGCGGATATTAAAATTACGCTCTTTGGTACAGGTATTATATTATTGTATATTGCCTTACTAATGGGACGGGGCTTTGAAGATAAAAATATTTTAAATCCCCTCCACAATGTAATTGATGCATTTAAATCGATTTTACCAAGAGCTGGTTTTATTATTTTGATTTTAGGTGGCTATACTTCTTATATGAGTGCCATTGGTGC
>DUVT01000170.1 GCA_012840905.1 Acholeplasmataceae bacterium | reverse complement strand
TATGCAAGAAACTATCAATTTACTATTCATTTAAAAAATAAATTTGATTATAAAGCATTAGGCAATAAATTAAATAAATATGGATATTATGCATATTCGCCATTTTATGATAATGCTTATAATTTAGATAATCCTGAAGCATTGAATAAATACTTAATTTCTATTTTATCTAGAGTATTAGTCTTTATAATTATTATTGCAGTATATTTATTCTCTTATTTTATTTATAAGATAATACTTAAAACAAAATCTAGAGATTACTTAATTTACCAAACATTAGGTTCAAATAGTAAAATTATTAATAATACGATTTTACTAGAATTTAGTTATTCCTACATTATCGGTTATGTATTATTCTTTATTTTATATTTATTTATAAGTAAAGATTTTCCGGTTTTAATTCATTATCGCTTTTTTGACTATGTAATAATATTCTTAGTGAATAGTGCTCTTACATATTTAATAATTAATTTTTATCTCAAGTCCTTAAAGAAGAAGTCAATCCTCTTTAACCTAAATAGATTGGAGTTGTAGAGATGATTAAACTACGAAATGTAAATAAATATTTTAATTATAAGAAAAGAAATCAAATTCATGTTGCAAATAACATTTCACTAGACTTTCCTACAACCGGTCTTGTTTGTTTGCTAGGTCCAAGCGGTAGTGGTAAGACAACACTTCTGAATTTAATTAGTGGACTTGATAAGGCGCATAGTGGAAGTATTGAAATCGATGGGAGGATTGTTGAAAAGGAAAAAGATTGGACCTATTTAAGAAATTATAAGTTTGGATATATTTTTCAAAATTACTTATTACTTCCAGAATTTTCAGTATATGAGAATTTAGAGTTTAGCCTAAAACCATATAAGCTAAGTATTGAAGAGATTGAAAGAAGAATTGATTATGCACTAAGAGCAGTTGGGATGGAAAAATTTAAATATCGTATGCCTAGTGAGTTGAGCGGGGGCCAACAACAGCGAATCTCAATTGCTAGGGCATTAATTAAAAGTCCTGATATTTATATTGCAGATGAACCTACTGGTAATATTGATGAGAAAAATACAACGCAAGTAATGAATATTTTAAAGAAATTAAGCGTTAAAAGTTTAGTTATTTTAGTTACCCATGAACGTCGTTTAGCTGAGTTTTATGGAGATAGAATAATTGAAATAAAAGATGGTTTAATTATTAGAGATTATGAAAATGATGCCAAAGCTGCTCTAAAAAGTTTTGATGATAATAATTTATATTTACAAGAATTTGAAAAAACTAGTAATGATTTAGAAGATATCGAAATAAATTACTTTTATCAAGAACAAAACAAAAACAAGTTAAAGATCGATGTAATCTTTAAAAACAATACATATTATATTCAAGCAAATGGCGGAAAACAAAAAGTAGAATTTTTAGATGATACATCTGAAGTAAAAGTAATTGATGCAAAAATACCTGAATTAAATATTGAGGATGCATTAAAAACAGAATTTCATTTAGAAAAGATTGGTTTTGAAAAAGATAAATTTAGTTCAGCTTTATCATTTAAGGATAAAGTAAGAATGTCTTATAATAATATTAGGAATCTTAAATTTATTCAAAAGATAATGCTGTTTATTTTCTTTGTTGCATCAATCTTTTTTACATACGGAATTACTATGTATAATGATTCCAATTATGTAGATGAGAAAAGTTTTTTAACATATCATCGTGATTTAATTAGAATTGAGTCTAAACATTTAGAAAATTTAAATGAATTAAATGAACTTAAAGCAATAACAAAAACTGATTATTTAATTCCTCATTACAACCTAACAAGAATTACTTCAATTTATGTAGATGAGTTTTATCAAAGAAATCAACAAGTCTACATAACGACGCCATCAGTTTTTCCGCTTGATACAATTAGTGAAGAAAAGATAATGTATGGGAGGCTTCCTAATAATCCATATGAAATTGTTCTTGACTCATATTTGGCTGATGAACTACTTAAACTAAATGAAATTAGGAATTTAGGGATCAAACTACCAGAACAATTTATTGGCTTAGCTTATACAGAACGCTTTGCAAATTATACTATAGTAGGGATTGTTAAAAACAATAATCCAATAATGTATTTAAATTCTGAAGGCTACAAACTATTTGCATTAAATAAAGCATTAGTCAGGGAAAATAATTTATTTGTTTTATATGATGATGCATATCTAAAAAATATTAATATCTTTAAAGCGGGTATTGAAGAAAAGGCAAATGCTAGTGAATTGGAACTTAGTGAAAATCAAATTTTAGTAAGCCAAAAATTAGCAATTGATCTAGAAGGTAGAAATTTAAAAGTTGGTGGATTTGAATATGAAGTTGTAGGTACTTATCAAACTGATATTTCTTATGAAGCTTCTTTCTATATTCAAAAACAACATCTTGATAAAATTTATGATATTGCAATGTTGATGCAAGATGACTTATTCATTGTTAGCGGTGACAAAGTAAGTGATATTAAAAGATTAGAAGAGCATAATTTTAAAGTATATGATGTATATGATACGCACTATGAAGCGAGATTAATTTTGGATAAAAACTATACTGCATTATTTTATTCAAGTATCTTCGTATTATTTTCTTTAATATTCTTGTATTTTATTATGAGAAGTAGTGTAGCATCTCGTACTTATACAATTGGAGTATTTAGAGCTTTAGGAGTTAGCAGGCAAAGCATTTTTAAATTATTCTTAATTGAGATTGGCTTAATTACTTTAATCTCATCTTTGACTGGGGTTATCCTAGCTAGCATAGTAATATCTAGAGTCAATTCGATTTACTATTTAATTTACTATCCTCTTTATGTTCCAATAGTTACTTTTGTTTTGATATATTTATTAAATTCTTTAATTGGTATATTACCGGTACTTCCTTACTTAAGAAAAACGCCAGCAGAAATTTTAAGTAAGTATGATTTTTAAGGCATTTTGAGTTTAACTTAAAATGTCTTTTTTTGGTAGTTATTAAATTGAATTTTGAATAAATATATGATATAATTCTATCTATTGAGAAATGGAGATTGGTAGTTGTGATATTTGGTAGAAGAATTAATAAATACTATTTTAAATATGCTATTTATATAATCCTTGGAATTGCAGCTTTAGTTTTTGTTGATATATATCAATTAAAAATCCCTGAAATAACAGGGGCAATTGTTGATGGAATTAAAGATGCAACTTTAACTCGTGATCTATTGATTAGTCATATGAAAAATATACTAATCATTGTTACTATAATGTTTATCGGAAGATTTATGTGGAGAGTATGTATTTTGGGTAATGGGGTTAGAATCGAAGCGGCATTGCGTGATGAGATGTTTAAACAATCATTAAAATTATCCCAAAAGTATTACTCAGAAAACAAAACTGGAGCAATTATGGCTCTATATACAAATGATCTCCAAACTATTCGTAGAGCATTTGGTATTGGTACTGTAATGCTATTTGATGCTATATTTTTAGGGATATTAGCATTTTCAAAAATGTGGAGAATGGATAAGTTATTAACTATTATATCTGTTGTTCCGCTACTGTTAATTGCATTAATGGGTCGTGTAATTGGAAAATACATGAGCCGTAAGTTTAGTGAAGCACAAAGAGCATTTGCAGAGTTAAGTGATTTTACTCAAGAAAGCTTCTCTGGAATAAGTGTTATTAGAGCGTTTGTAAAAGAGGCAAAAGAACTCTTAGCATTTAATAAAATAAATAAAAAAAATAAACAAAAGAATATTGAATTTGCAAGAGCATCAGTTACACTCCAAATATTAATTGGTAGCTTGATATCATCAATTTTTATTATAATTGTTGGATATGGTGGATATTTAGTTTACCTAACACAAACAGGTGCACCAAATGCAACATCATTTACACTAGGTGATTTAACAATCTATTTCCAATATTTTGGAACTCTAATTTGGCCTATGATGGCAATTGCGCAACTAATCAATATGCGAAGTCAAGCAACTGCATCTTTAAAACGAATTAATGAATTATTTGATCAAGAAATTGATATTGTAGATGGTGAATATGAATTAAAGGGATCTATTAAAGGTGCAATTGAATATAGAGATTTGAGTTTTAGCTATCCAAATAATGAAAAGGAAGTATTACACAATATCTCATTTAAAATCAATGCAGGAGAAAATATCGGGGTTTTAGGTAGAACTGGTAGTGGTAAAACAACTTTAGTTGATTTACTACTTAGAATATACAATGTAGAGAAAAATAAGATTTTTATTGATGGTGTGGATATTATGGATTATAAAGTTAAAGATATCCGCAACAATATATCTTATGTTCCTCAAGATAATTTCTTATTTAGTGATAAGATTAAAAATAATATTAACTTCTCAAAACAAGTATTAAATATGGAAGAAGTAATCGAAGTTACAAAGTTATCAGATGTTCATGAAAATATCATCGAGTTTACTGATGGCTATGATACTATTCTTGGTGAACGTGGTGTAACTGTAAGTGGTGGACAAAAACAAAGAATTTCGATTGCTAGAGCACTAATGAAAAATGCACCTATTTTAATTTTAGATGACTCAGTAAGTGCGGTTGATACGAAGACTGAAGAAGTTATTATTAGTAATTTAAAGAAAACTAGAAAAGGTAAGACTACAATTTTAATTGCTCATCGTGTTTCAACAGTGAAAGATATGGATAAGATTATCTTGCTTGATCAAGGAAGATTAATCGGATTTGGTACATTTGATGAGTTATTAGAAACAAATGAAGTATTCCAAAGAATGGTAGAATTACAAAGATTAGAAGAAGAAGTGGGAGGTAGCATCGATGAATGATGTAGTAGAGACAAAAGTCAAAATAACTGACCGTAAACTCCTCTCGCGTTTATTTATGTATGCGAAAGGTCAAGAAGGTAAGTTTGTGCTTGCAATCTTCTTGATGCTTATTGCTGTTGGAATCGATTTGCTACTGCCAATCTTAATTGGTAGGGCTGCAGGTTTGCTTGATAGTGATGTAATTGACTTTACTAGAATTATTTATGTATTAATTGCATATGCAATCTGTTTAGTAATTTCCAATGTAACACTATATTTCCAATCGATGATATTACAAAAAACAGGTCAAACAATTATATACAAAGTTAGAGAAGATGTCTTTTCTCATATCGAAAAATTCTCCGCAAACCAATTTAATAATGTGCCAGTTGGAAAGTTAGTTACAAGAGTTACTAATGACACTAATACTTTAAATGAGTTATACACAAGTGTTATTATAAACTTACTCAAAAATATCTTTTCAGTAGCCGGGGCACTTGGAGCGATGTTTTTACTACATAAGACACTTACTTTATATATCTTACTTTTAGGCCCTGTCTTACTAGTTATTTCTTATATCTTTAGAAAGATCTCAAGAAGAGCATATCGTGAAGTGCGAAATAACTTATCAGATGTAAATGCCTTCTTATCTGAAAATCTTTCCGGGATGAAAGTAACACAAATATTCAACCAAGAAAAGAAAAAGATGCATGAATTTGAAGATAGAAATGCAAAGCTAAAAAAATCATCATTAAAAGAAATTTTTGTCTTTGCAGTCTTTAGACCTTCAATTTATGTTATCTATATTTCTGCGTTAGTGATGATTCTTTGGTTTAGTGGAGAAGCATATTTAGGTAATTTTAATATTATTAAAGAAGTTATAACAATTCAATTATTAATAACTTTTATTCAGTTGATAGATCGTCTCTTCAACCCAATTCAACAACTAGCCGAACAATTCAATATCCTCCAATCAGCCTTTGCATCAGCAGAAAAAATCTTTTCAGTATTAGATACTGAACCGGAAATAGTCGATTGTGAAGATTCGATAGAATTAGAAAAGATTGAAGGTAACATAGAGTTTAAGAACGTTTGGTTTAAATATAAAGAAGATGAATGGGTATTAAAAGATGTATCATTTAAGATAAATGCAAAAGATGTTGTTGCCTTTGTAGGGGCGACCGGAAGTGGTAAAACTACAATTCTTTCATTAATTGTAAGAAATTATGATATCCAAAAAGGTCAAATATTAATTGATGGAATTGATATTAAGAAAATCAAAATTTCATCATTAAGAAAAAACATTGGCCAAATGTTACAAGATGTGTTCTTATTTAGTGGAACAATCATGTCTAACATTCAAATGAAAGAAGAAAGTATTACAGAAGCAGATGTAATCGAAGCATGCAAATATGTTAATGCTGATAGTTTTATCGAAGAATTACCAAATAAATATCACGAAGAAGTACGAGAACGAGGCGGTAACTTCTCAAGTGGTCAAAGACAGCTACTTAGCTTTGCAAGAACGCTTGTTCATAAACCACAAGTAATGATTTTAGATGAAGCAACAGCAAACATAGATACAGAAACAGAAGTGTTAATTCAAGACTCTTTAGAGAAAATGATGAATATTGGTACAATGATTATCGTTGCTCATCGTTTATCTACAATTCAACACGCTGATAAAATTATTGTCTTATCTAAAGGTGAAATTGTAGAAGAGGGAACACATCAAGAACTTTTAAAGAAGCGTGGTCAGTATTATAAGTTGTATCAATTACAATATCAAAAGAAGGAACACAAATCTCTAAAAGAAGTAATTAATTAG